>NZ_JADEWJ010000232.1:0-6539 GCF_015207725.1 Synechocystis sp. LEGE 06083 | reverse complement strand
GGTTCTCGCCGACTAGAATGCATGACCAAAAGGAAATACCTGAACACAGGGGCGTCATAGTCTAGGAATGAGAAAATCGAAACTATAAATTAAAAGTTTGTTTTGTCTGCGGTGGGGCACATCGTGGACGCCAAAACAAATGCCTGTGGAGGGGAATCTGGACGGGGTCTTGCGGGGTCTTGGAACAGAGATGGCACAAGACTAGACAAACCCAGTGAAGCAGGAATCCCTCACCTAAAGGCGTGGGAGCTGTCAACGGTTTTTCTTGCCCTGGGGAGGCGGAGGCCAAAAACCCGGGTAATTTTTCCACCGGCCCCTTGGGAATGAGCGCTTCAGTTTTCCTGGACAGTTTAATTGTTCTGTTCCCTCACAGTGATCGGTAAATCCGTTGCTCCCGCATAGAACACAAGAATCTTGACGGGGCTATCCCCGACGTTGCGGCCATTGTGTACTGTATTTACCACCTCAGCGATGGCTTCCCCCGCTTTAATTAACTTTTTTTGACCATCCAGGAGGGTAACTTCCAATTCCCCTTCCATAAGCACACCAAAGGAGGGTACCGGATGGGAATGCCAACCCGTTTCAGCACCGGGGGCAAGTTCGATGATCATGCCGGTGATTTCCGCCTGCCCTTCCGGATACGTCAGGGGTTGACCATCCCAACTAGTTTCGGTTTTGAGGATGGTGTTAACTTTGATCGTTTCCGCAGGCTCAAAGGCAAAAACCCGGGGCTGACAAACAATGACTGTGGCTAGGGCAAGTAAGCTGGGGATAAACTTCATGGCGATAAAGGTCTGATTCTACTGGTCTTAACCAATTTTGCGCTATGGACCACAATTCAAGACCAAAATTCTCCATTGGCTAGGTTTTCTGCCAGAAAGTTTTGGCGATCGCCTTGCCAGGAAAATTAATAAAGTTCATACTTCAGCAGGGTACAGGGCAAACCGCCATTGTTAATGGGGAAACGGGCAGAGGTTCTCAAGCCAATGCGTTTTGTCAAAGCCTTGTTACCACTCAAAATGAAGGCCGTCCAGCCCTTAAATCTTTGCTTGAGCACATCCCCTATTTGTTGATAAAAATCTCCCAAAGCTTCTGCTTGGCCAATGCGCTTACCGTAGGGAGGATTGCAAATTAGCATGCCCTGGGCTGCTGGTGGTTCAATGTCGGCAAAATCGAGTTGTTGCCAATTGATCTTTCCTGCCAACTGACATTGCTGGGCATTGCTTTTAGCCTCCTGAATTACCCCCCGATCGCCGTCACTGCCCCACAGGGGAGCCTGGAGTGTATCCTTTTCCCCGGCCTTAGCTTCTTCAAGGAGGGATTGCCAGAGGTCTTGGTCAAAATCGGGCCATTGCTGGAAACAAAAACCAGGCTGGAATTTGCCAGGAGCAATGTTTAAACTTTGCAAACCCGCTTCCAACAGAAATGTGCCAGAGCCACAGAGGGGATCATAGAGGGGGTGTTCCGGGGTCCATTCTGCGATGGTTAGCAAAGCAGAAGCTAGGGTTTCCTTGAGGGGAGCTTGGCCCATGGCTGGACGATAACCCCGACGGTGCAAACTGAAGCCGGTGCTGTCGAGGCTCAGTTGGCAATGGTTTTGGTGAATGTGGGCGTTGATAACAATATCTGGCTGCTCCAGGTCAACACTAGAACGGCGTTGATGGCGATCGCGCTGTTGATCGACAATGGCATTTTTCACCTGGAGGGCGGTGAAGTGGCTATGGTTAAGCTGGGGATTTTTGCCAGTGCAGTTAATTTGTATGGTCTGGTCGGGGCTGAGAAATTCATCCCAATCTATTTTTTTGATACTGCGGTATAGGTCCTGGGCGTTAAAGGCTTTGACCGTGGCCATGGGCATCAGCACCCGGTAGATTAACCGAGACCAGAGGTTAATGCGATACAGCAAGGCCCGATCGCCTATGAAGGCAACCCCAGCAAATTCCGGCTTTACCTGTTCTGCCCCCAATTGACTCAATTCCTGGGCGGCGATCGCCTCTAGTCCCCGGGCCACGGTGGCAAAATAGGGCCGAGTTGTTGCAAAAAGGGCACTGGGATCTGGCATAGCAAATGGTAAAGGATGGGAGGGACTGCTCATCTCCATGGTCAACGAACTAAACTAAGTCCCCGCTTCCCCGCACTGCCATTTAGCTAAAACGGGGAGTCGTGCAATAGGGACAATCAAGCCATTCCTGTTGCAGTTCCGCTGCACAAACACGACAGGTTAAGGCACTCTTGCGCTTAGCCCGCATTTCCGACTCCAGTCCCGTATCGGTAAAGGTGACCCGTTCCACTTCTTCCAAGGTGGTGTAGCCTTCCTGCACCAAATTAAGACTATAGGCCAATAGGGTAATCATGCCCTCTTCCACGGCACAGTCCTTAATGCGGTCAGTGGTGGCTCCTTGGTTAATCAACTCAGCAATACGCTCAGAATTACGCATCACCTCATAGACCCCCACCCGGCCCTTATAACCACTGCCACTACATTTTTGACATAAACTGCCCTGTTGCCGTGCCAAATGAATCTCATCAGGACTAAGGGTATTGGCTTTATAAAAAGTGACCACTTCATCCCCGGAGGCGGACAGCCCAAAGCGGGATAATTCCTCCTTGGTGGGATGGTAAGCAATCCGACATTCCGTACAAACCTTCCGCATTAGCCGTTGGGCCAACACCCCCAGCAATGACCCAGAAACCATAAACGGTTCTACCCCCATTTCATCCAACCTGGCGATCGCCCCCGCCGCATCATTGGTGTGGAGCGTAGTTAGAACCAAGTGTCCAGTCAGAGCCGCCTCAATGGCCGTTTTGGCCGTCTCCTTATCTCTGGTTTCCCCCACCAGAATCACATCGGGGTCCTGGCGCATAAATGCCCGCAGAATATTAGAAAAATCCATGCCCTTTTCCCGAATCACCTGTACCTGGGTGATGCCCGGTAAAGCATACTCAATCGGATCTTCCGCCGTGTTGATATTCACCTCATGACTATTGCGTTCCGCCAGTACCGAGTACAGGGTGGTGGATTTCCCCGATCCGGTGGGTCCCGTCACCAACATCAAGCCATAGGGCCGGGCGGCCAGTTCCCGCACCGTTTGTAGGGTTTCAGGGTTAGTAATCAAGAAATCCAAACCCAGCTGGGTGGCGGAGTTGTCCAAAATCCGTAAACACACCTTTTCCCCATAGCGGCTTGGTAGGGTGTTAACCCGAAAATCCACTTTCCTACCCTGGTAAATACGGCGAATTTTGCCATCCTGGGGCGACCTCCTTTCGGCAATGTCCATATCCGCCATAATTTTGAAACGGGCCACCACTGCGGGGGTAATCTTCCGGGGCAGAGGATCAAAAGCCTGATTTAAAACCCCATCCTTACGGAAACGAATTCTCAGGGTTTCCTCCTGGGGCTCAACGTGAATATCAGAAGTACCCTCCTGTAAAGCCTTAGCCAAAATTTTATTAACTAGGTTAATGACCGGAGCTTGGTTGGCGTCGTTAGAATCCAGCGCATTATCAACGTCATCCTTATCCTCGGACAAATTCATGTCGATGGAGCCGACAATATCCGTCAAATCATTAAGTTTATCAAGGGCCCTTTCCTGATCTTTTTTATCCTGGGCCGCCTCCCACTCCTCCCGGATGGAATAATACTGGTCTAGGAGTTGGTTAAAATCATCCTGGGTAACCACCAAACGGCGTAATTCAAAACCTTTGACCCGCAAAATTCGGTTCAGTTCATCCTGGGCGGCTAAGTTATCGGGGTCTACCATGGCCACCAACACACTGGGAGGATCCCCATCCTGTTGGGCTAGGGGAAGAAACTTGAAGCGCCGACAGGTATCCAAAGGGAAAAATCGGCCGATCAGTTCCGCCATCTGCTGGGTGGCAACTGGAGCAACCTCCGGATCGACACTGTCCACCCCGTAGAGTACTTTGAGCTCGAATAATTGATTTTTTTTGTACTGTCGCAGTAGTTCTGGAGACAATTCCCGACCGGTGAGCGCCTTAAGCTCCTCGGGCAAAGACCGTCCGGTTTTTTTAACCTGAACCAGGGCCTGTCGCAATTGTTCGGCATCCACATGGCCCCCCGCCACCAATTTATTACCGAAGGGGGAAAAATAATTCCGTAGGGCAACGGCACGGCTTTTCTTGGAAGAGGAGGAAGATGTCATAGCAAGACCTACCCAGATTCGTATAATGTAAACTATTCCCTAGCCAATGGTGACCATCGGTGATTATTACCAATCATAATCCCCTGGTCTAGTCAAATGGCTGCACTAACTCACCTGAATTGAAATAACATCTTCACAACTCCACCAATTCATAATTCGGAGTTTTTTTCAGGTCGAGTTACGCTTAGATAAAGTGTACAACTAGGTTTCGCCTTATACGATGAACGAAGATCAAGTTTCCCTCGAAAATCAAACCAACCCAGTTCCCCCAGAGGCTGGTAATATTCCCACCGCCACTCCGGAGGAAAGTCCCCAACCTACTGATGCCGTGTTAGAGGGACAGTCCGGGGAGCAGTCGGAGAGCCCAGAAATCGATGTGGAAGCTGGGCCAGCAGGGAATGATGTCGAGGAAAAAAGTAGTGAAGAAATAATCGCCATCCTGCAAAAGGATTTGGCTAGCCATCGTCAGGAATTGGCTGAGCAGTCGGAGCAACTAGACTCCGTCAAAAAACGCTATGTGGCCCTGGCTGCTGAGTTTGATAATTTTCGCAAGCGTACCCAAAGGGAAAAAGAGGAGCAGGCAAAAGTTATCAAGGGAAGAACAATCACAGAACTTTTGCCAGTGGTGGACAATTTTGAGCGGGCTCGCACCCAGATTAAGCCGAACTCCGACGGAGAAAATCTGATCCACAAAAGTTATCAAGGGGTCTACAAAAATCTGGTGGACAGCCTTAAAAGTTTAGGAGTAGCTCCCATGCGTCCTGAGGGAAAACCCTTTGATCCCAAATACCATGAGGCGATGCTCCGGGAACCCACCGCTGAATATCCTGAGGATACGGTGATTGAAGAGTTGGTACGGGGTTATCTTTTAGACGACATCGTACTGCGTCACTCCATGGTTAAGGTGGCAGTGGCTCCGGAAGAGGGAGTAGAGTCCGGGGAAGAAGACACTAACCCCTAGGGCTTATTGGTCTGGGGGCAGTGGTTTCCCATGGTCATTTTTCAGGGATTTTGGTCTTTGGGAAAGGTCTGGGAGCCGGTCTCTTCCCCCCGATCGCCCCAGTATTAAAGAATTGGCAGAACGGAATGGGAACATAAAATTGGTTCTAAGGATGACCAAGTGGGGCGTAATGGTCTAAATTTGCATCAAAAGGCTTAAATTTTCCTAGAAAATACTTAGAAGTCAACAATTGTTTTTCGGGGTCAGCAGTTATGGGCAAAGTCATTGGCATTGATTTGGGAACCACCAACAGTTGTGCTTCTGTGTTGGAAGGGGGTAAACCCATTGTGATTACCAATACGGAAGGGGGCCGTACCACGCCGAGCATTGTTGGTTTTAGCAAGGGTTCCCAAAGATTGGTGGGGCAATTGGCTAAGCGTCAATCGGTGACCAATGCGGAAAACACGGTGTATAGCATTAAGCGATTCATTGGGCGCCGTTGGGATGACACAGTAGAGGAACGTTCCCGGGTGCCCTATAACTGCGTCAAGGGGCGGGATGATACTGTCAGTGTGTCCATCCGGGGTCAGACCTATACTCCCCAGGAAATTTCCGCCATGATTTTGCAAAAACTGAAGGCGGACTCCGAGGCTTTTTTGGGGGAGCCGGTTACCCAAGCAGTCATTACGGTGCCGGCCTATTTCACCGATGCCCAGCGCCAAGCGACCAAGGATGCGGGGACGATCGCCGGCTTGGAAGTAATGCGGATTATCAATGAGCCCACGGCGGCGGCTTTGGCCTATGGACTGGATAAACAGGAAACGGAAGAGTTAATTTTGGTGTTTGACTTGGGAGGGGGAACATTTGATGTTTCCCTACTGCAGTTGGGCAATGGGGTATTTGAAGTGCTATCCACCTCCGGTAATAATCATTTGGGGGGGGACGATTTTGACAATTGTGTTGTCCAGTGGATGGCAGAATCCTTTAGGCAGAAGGAAAATATTGACCTGAGCACGGATAAAATGGCAATTCAACGACTGCGGGAGGCAGCGGAGAAGGCCAAAATTGAGCTCTCTAGCATGCTGAACACGACCATTAACTTGCCTTTTATCACGGCGGATGAGACGGGGCCCAAACATTTGGAAATGGAACTTGCCCGGAGTCAGTTTGAGGAACTGACTAAGCAGTTGCTGGAGGACACAAGGGTTCCCCTCACCCGGGCGTTGGACGACGGTGAGATCAAGGCTAGTGATGTCCACCGGGTCATTCTGGTGGGAGGTTCTACCCGTATTCCGGCCATCCAACGGGTTATTCAAGAGTTTTTCCCCGATAGTCAGTTGGAGCGTTCCGTTAACCCTGATGAGGCGGTGGCGTTGGGAGCCGCTATTCAAGTCGGGGTCATTGGGGTCGAGGTGGAGTATGTGTGGGTGTTGGAT
>NZ_JADEWJ010000231.1:0-6577 GCF_015207725.1 Synechocystis sp. LEGE 06083 | reverse complement strand
CCTTTAAAGCTTTCCGCATACACTTTATAAAGCGATTCCGTGCCGCTGGGGCGGGCCGCAAACCAACCATTGTCAGTTGTTACCTTCAAACCACCAATGGCTGCGCCGTTGCCAGGAGCGTTGACCAATACGGCAGTGATTGGGTCACCCGCCAAGGTAGTTTCAGTAACACTCTCTGCGCTGAGCTGTTTGAAAGCTGCCTTTTCTTCAGCAGTACAAGCGGTGTCGACACGCTTATAGAACGGCTCGCCGAAACGCTCGGTTAATGAACGGTAATACTCACTGGGCGTTTTTCCAGTAACCGCCATTATTTCAGCCGCTAGCAAACACAATGCAATGCCATCTTTATCAGTCGACCAGGCCTTACCATCACGAGTTAATAAACTAGCGCCAGCACTCTCTTCACCGCCAAAGGCTAACCAGCCATCGTGCAAGCCTTCAACAAACCACTTAAAACCAACCGGTACTTCATATAGCGTACGCTGATGACTCGCCACCACCCGGTCAATCATCGAAGAGGACACCAGCGTCTTACCAATGCTAAGTGTTTCTGCCCACTCAGGCCGATGGCCGATCAGATAATCCACACACACCGCTAAAAAGTGATTGGGGTTCATCAACCCGTTGGCATCGACAATGCCATGGCGATCAGCATCGGGGTCGTTACCAAAGGCGATGTCAAAGCGGTCTTTGATATTCAGCAAGTTAGCCATCGCTGCTGAGCTTGAGCAGTCCATGCGGATTTTGCCGTCATGATCCGGCGGCATAAAGCTGAAGGTGGCATCAACCGAGGTATTCACCACCTCAAGATTTAAGCCGAAGTGTTCAGCTACTGCCTGCCATACCGGTAATGCCGTACCGCCCATCGGGTCAACACCCAGCGTAAGATTGGCGTTTTGAATAGCGGCCATATCCACCACGCTGCCCAACTGCGCAACATAGTGGGCAGTAAAGTCATACTCCTGAGCATGAGCCAATGCCTGCTCTAATGGCACCAACGTAATGTCATTTAACTGGCGCAACAAATAAGCATTAGCACGCAGTTCAATCCAAGACGTGGCGTCAGTATCTGCTGGGCCGCCATGGGCAAGGTTATATTTAATACCACCATCCTCTGGTGGATTATGAGAAGGCGTAATAATCAAGCCATCAGCTAACGCCGCCTGGTCGCAGAAATGCTGTTTTTGAGCATGATTGTGCTGCAGAATTGCCCGGCTCACCAACGGCGTTGCCGTGATGCCAGCGTCTTTTTCGATAAGCACCGGCACCTTGTTAGCGGCCAACACCCGCAGCGCGCACTCCCAAGCAGGTTTTGAAAGCGCATGGGTATCAACACCCAAAAACATAGGCCCCTGGTAGCCTGCTTCCGAACGGTAATCCACCACCGCTTGGGTAATCGCAAAAATGTGTGCAGCGTTAAAGGTGCGTTCTGAGGCACGCCCCCGATGGCCAGACGTACCAAATGCCACCCGCTCTTTCGAGATATTGGCATCCGGAGTTTCATCAAAAAAAGTCTTCTTAAACGCTGCTATTTCAGGGCTATCTATTAAAGAGTCATCCACAACTAAGCACCTATACACTATAAGAAAATTAAAAGTGAATACTATATTAACGAAAGCACATATCAATTCAGCTTAGCGATTTTCTTTTCCCAGACCCAGGCATGGCGAATAATCGTTGTCAGGTCTGCATATTGAGGCTCCCAGCCCAAGGCCGACTTAGCTTGAGTAGCATCCGCGACCAGCATGGCCGGGTCACCGGCACGTCGCTGACCCTCTTCTACTATAATGCTGCGGTCATCTTCACCCACCACCTCAACCACAGCATCAATGACCTGCTGGACGGAGTACCCCAGTCCATTGCCGAGGTTATAGCCCAGCGCGCCGGATTGTTGACCCTTGACCAGAGCATCCAGCGCTAGTGCATGCGCAGAACACAGGTCTTCAATATGAATATAGTCACGGACACAGGTGCCATCCTCCGTGGCGTAATCGCGACCAAACACCGTAATATGGCTGCGTCGACCGGAAGCCGCCTGCAGAATGATAGGAATCAGATGCGTTTCAGGGTCATGGCACTCGCCAATAACCCCTTCAGGATCAGCGCCGCAGGCGTTGAAATAGCGCAGGCAGATAGAATTCAGCCCGTGGGCGGTGAAATAATCCTGAAGAATACGCTCAACCATCAACTTGCTTGCACCGTAAGGATTAATGGGTACCTGTGGATGAGCTTCGTCAATCGGCACATAGTCTGGTTCACCAAACGTAGCTGCCGTAGAGGAAAAAATAAAATGCTTAACCTCGTGGCGCACCATGGCATCCAAAAGATTCAACGTGTTCGATACATTATTACGGTAATATTTTCCGGGCTTGTTTACTGACTCACCAACTAAACTACATGCCGCAAAATGCATTACCCCATCAAACTGGTGTTCTGCAAATAGCTTCTCCAACAAGAAAGTATCAGCTAAATCACCAATCACTAACTCACCAAAACACGCCAACTCACGGAAACCTGTGGTTAAGTTATCCAGCACCACCACATCATGCCCGGCACGGCTAAGCTGCTTTACCATATGCGAGCCAATATAACCTGCTCCACCAACCACTAATAATTTCATATTTATTCCTTGAGGACAGTGAATAATTTCAACAATTGAAACCGTATTTTTACTTTTTAGGGCGTCGGTTTAAAGGCAAAAATTGCAAGAAACCATTCACTTCTTCCTCTATCCAACGCTGTTCGAATGGAGGTAGTGCAGCATAACTACAGGCTCTATCCTGCATTAATGAATCTAATTCACGGAATGTAGCACCAGTGACAGCCTGACTTTCTTGTCGAACACCTTTCACACTATAAGCAAGACGATAATCCGTATTAAAATGCGCATTCTCATCTTCCAATGCAACTACTAGTAGATTTCGTTTCCAACGCAATGTATCAAGATGCTTTATAGATTTATTATCAATAGCCAATGCAAGTACACCAGAATGAGTACGAGCGTTCAAGTGAGCAAGATCAGCTAAGTAGTAGTGCCAATCTAATGTATTATCTGAAGAGGGGATTACAGAAAAAGGATTGATATAAAGAGGAGTAGATAACGTATTTTTTAAATAGTCTTCGACACCTTCCAATAAATATTTTTCTTCATAGACAAATACTAAAATTTTGGAATAGATAGACTTAAGGAAATCCCAATGATCATGATTATCAGCCAACAAGGCTGGCCAACGCACTTTTGCTTGTCGATTTTTCAACATAACATTGAAGGAACGTATACTCCAACGCTGATTTTTTAAAGACTCTACAAGCTCTTTTACAAAAGGCACAGAAATTCGACTAAGATCGCAGTGACGGGAAAGTAACAAATGTAACACTTTACTTTTCAAGTAAAGATCAGACATAATTTCATTACTAATATGTTGATCAAACTGTTGATCAACCATGACAATATGACAATCAGATTTCCAACGAAGGACATCTAAAAAATTAAGCGCATTAGACCCTAAAGAAAAAACTATGGTTTTACCAGGGTTATTAAATGCAATATCACCCAACTGTAAGTGCCATTTATTTCTCATTAAAATTACATCAGTACTTTCACCTATTAAACTCTCTAGGTTTGCGTAACCCGCCCCAACCTCTTTATCATCAAATAGATCACCATAGACAACAGTTTGACTAAGCTTATCTAATTCTGCCAAAGCTTGAGTTTTTGCATTCCGATCAGAACCGATAAGAACTACTACAGGATTAGGAATACTTTTTACATAGTCGTAATAATTCTCAAAACTAGAATCCAAACTATGCCAGCGGTTTAGTTCGATATGACGTTTAAGTAATGCGTTTTTTTCTAGTTGGCGACGCTCGGTTTCTGCATGTTCTAGTAAAGTAGCGAAGTCGTCAATCTGCATAGGCGCAATAGCTGCTAGCTTTCGGCGTAGCTCATCAGCACGATGACTTACTTTGCGTACAAAAAAACGACTCTCACCAAGTAGTTCTGCATAATCATCATTATAATAGACACGTGGAATACCCCAGCTATTAAATGTATAGCGCGTCATTAATTCACTATCGCGCTCATTTTCAGGTACAAGATTAGCAACCATTGTTTGAAAGAACAGTTCGTCAGGCACCCAAGTCCGCTTATAAAAACTTTTTAAAGCCTGCTTATTTTGATAAGTAGACCATACTTTATCTAAGGTTTTACGGCGAAGGCACCACCACTGCGAGCCCATGTGAGCGGTATGCTTAAGTGGCAGCACACGTTTTATTTTGAGCTTACGCTGTATCTTAAGAGAAGTGTCAAATAAAAATGTCTGATAGCGCCAATTAAAGAAATGATACTTAGACCAGCGCTGCTTTTGAAGACCGGCAGTTACCCATGTATATTTCTCAGCGTTAACTGCTTCAATATGATCCTTGCCGGTTTCAGCTAAGTATTCCTCAAGCAAATGAACTGGTTTTACGGGCATACAAGAACCCGAAATTAACATAAAATAGTCACTATCTTTATCATGCTGCTGAATAGAAGAAATACAGTTAAGGGTGGCCTGAACAATAGACCATTCGCCCCATACTACTCTTACTCTTTTTGCAAAATACACCTTTCCTGGTAATTTGTCATATCCCCACTTAGTCACCGCTGAAGACAAATCTCCTGATGCAGTAGCGTCATGGTGTACATACACATTACTACCAGCACTTAGCAGTGCACCTAGCAAATCTTTCAAATATTCAGGGCTTTCATGGGCAAGCAAAATGAATGACACCTTCATAATTACCACCCCCCTAAGTTAATCAGCCCACGCTTAGCCAAGTCTTCCCACCCATTGAAAGGTATTGAAACATTCTTATTATATAGAACATCTTTTTTGTCAATAACTGCACCGTACTGCTTATATTCGGCAGAATCATTATAGTGTTGCTTTGCCACCATTTCTTGCTTTACTTTATCATCTAACTGGCTAATAAATTTAAAATGTAACAGTGCTCCTGTAACCATGCGATCATCGATACAGCGATTCAAGCGGCGCGGCAGCATCATATGCATAGAAGAAATATAAGCATAGTTCCATTTCCATTTTACTAAAGGAACTTTATTTAGGGCAGGTGCGTGGTCAGGTTTATCTTTTGAAAATACACGACGACGAACGCCGCCCTGTACATAAAGGTTACGATAATTTTCATTATACTGTTTTGAATAACCATACCCATCGAAGTACTGGCATACGGTCAAAGGGTCGCTCCCCTGCTCATAAAGTGTATCTGCAACAGTCTTATCAGAATACATGTCTAACATAATTGTAAAAAAAGAGTCCTGTTTAATAGATTCCATATACTGAGTTAAGTCTCGCAAATCGCGACTTTCCATATGTGGATAAATGAAGAACTCGTCAGGATCACAGGTAAAGCACCAATGGCCACGACCGTATTTAAAGAGAAGATAATTAAGCCAATGCATGCCGAAATTCGAATCTTTATAGCTGTCTTCAGTATAATAGTGAGTCACATCTTTTTGACTTGACAAAAACTCAGCAGTATTATCAGTAGAGCCATTATCGACGATAAAAAAATGATCAACCCCTAGCTGTCGATAATAATTTAGAAAATACTCAAGACGATGCCCTTCGTTTTTCATCGTAGAAAAAAGGAGAATATTTCCTTTGGTAATAGAAGAAATATTGTTATTTACAAACTTCAACCTTCTACCAAAGCTAAAGCTTTTTTTAGCGTAAGGATAAATCTCAGCACACCAGGCCCAAGTCTTTTTAAAGAATCCGATCATTAAACAGCCTCTCCTTCTTTAGTTAAGTAGATAAGTCTACAAAGACTTATCTTTTGCTGATGAAGAAAATGGTCTTGCACATAAATAAATGAAGGACGGTTAGTTTTCTTTATTTTCTCTATATTTGTAAAATCTGTAAACCTCATTTCAGATCCGCGATCAACAATAGACTGATGTTTAACATTATAATACTTGCTATCTTTTGAATAAACACCCGAAACTCCAGCTCTCGAAAGCATAAAATGAACGTGAAAACGGGCGCATATGGCATAATCTTCAGATCCGACTTTTATTTTATTGTAAAGTGAATTCTTAACTTCAAGCTTTTTAACAGAGGGTATTTTACTTTTCACTTTCTCGAATACTTCTTTATCTTGCCATGGGTAGCTTTCAAAAAAGACAACCTCATCAAAATCAGAAGAAAACCTATTTAACTGCTCCCAATAATCATAGCTAATTTTATCTAAATTATACGCCAAAAAAGAAAGATAAAGACGTTTACTTGATTCATCACTTTCAATAACATCTTCCACAGCGAAAAGATAACAATCATCTAGTCCATTAACAAACGAGCCATTCGAAAATTTATTTTTCAACCACCTGAAATTATCAACATCTCTAAGTTCAAAAAAATCAAAAAAACTAAATATTTTATTTAAAAGCTCAACCTGATCTTCGTTAGGTTCCGGAGCGGGACCGAAGCCAATGCCTGTCGCCACTACTTTTTTGTTAAATTTCTGCTTCAATGATGCAAGAAAGCCAATATAAAAACCTTTTTCAGGATCATAG
>NZ_JADEWJ010000230.1:0-6595 GCF_015207725.1 Synechocystis sp. LEGE 06083 | reverse complement strand
AAATAGTAATGGCGGTCAAGGTGGTTTTGGCGGCGGTGGTGGTTTTGCTGCATCAGGAGGGGTTTATGGCGGAGCAGGGGCGCCTTCGGGAAATGCTGTTGGTAGTGGTGGTGGCGGCGCTGGCCTAGGTGGTGCCATTTTTGTACTAGGAGGTACGTTAGACTTAAATAATGTCAACTTCAGTAACAACTCAACTCAAGGAGGCTCAGGGGCTAATTCGGGGCAAGGATTAGGCGGGGCTATCTTTGCCATTGATTTCAATGTTCTTGGACAAACTCTCAATAAGGTTAATCTGACCAATGTGTCCTTTAATGAAAACAGTGCGAGTAGTGCCTCTGGCACTGTTGACCCGGGCACTATCAGTTTTGGAACGGCTTACAACAATGCTGATATTTTGGGCAGTACCTTTAGTGGCACCGTTGTTGCTCCAGGGAGCATCGCCACGGCGACTCAATTTAAACAAACTGAAACTTCTAGTCAGGGGAATCTGGGGAGCTTGGGCTACAACCTCAGTCCCTTCAAGGGTGCTAATATCACCACCCAGGTAGGGGAATTATCTCTGCAACAAACCGATGCTTTTTTCCATAACCTATTTGGGTTATATGAGGTGATTAACCTTGATGGGGCCATACTAGATAGCCTAGACAGTAATAATAATGGTCGGACTGATGACTTGCTGAATCCAGGGGATGCGGGCTATGCCCTGACCGCTTTAACTAATCGAGTCGATAACTTTGTCTTACAGGTAGGAGCCAATGGTGACCCCACTAAAAATACCACAGCATCAAAGCTAGGAAATGTTTTACTGGAAGGTGGCAAACTTTACGCTCCCTGGGCGATCGCCAATGGCGGAAGTCTTATTCCCCAAAGTGGCACTGTCCAAGATGCGATTGATGTTTTCTTAGCTCAGAATCCCAATAATGTAGGGGCCACCCTGGATAACTTTATGAGCCACACCGTGGCCTATTTCAGCTTTGGGGAGGCTAACCCGGATGGGGCGGAGCATTTACAGAATCGGGGCAATGGTGTCTTCGGTTTTGAGGACTTGCCCAGCAACCTAGGCATCAGTGATTTCGATTTCAATGATGCGGTCTTCCAAATCCAATTCTTGGCATAGAGCAATGCAAGCTTTTGACATCCTCCCTTCGCTAAAGCGAGGGGATTCCTATCTATCCAAACAACAAAAGTTGAGTAGGTAATAGGTGGGTTGACGCTTCACAGGATGCCGCTACCGAAGTAGTCTTATGCTTTCCTCCCCGTCCGTTTTTAGTCTTCGAGTGTCCCCCGGCGACTTTGATATTGATTGCGGCGTTAATATCCCGATCATGGGTTGCCCCACAAAAGAGACAAGTCCACTCCCTCACAGAGAGTTCTTTTTTGCCGCCAATTTCACCACAACAGGAACAGCGTTGCGATGTTAGCTCCCAACGGGAGATTACCCGAAAGTCCCTACCATACATTTCTGCTTTGGCTTCCAACATAGTGCGAAAACTACGCCAACCTAAATCAGAAATAGCACGGGAAAGACGACGATTTTTCATCATCCCGACGGTGTTTAAATCCTCTAGAATCACCGTTTGGTTTTCACGGATCAATCTGGTGGACAATTTATGTAAAAAGTCAGTGCGGGTATCTTTTACCTTTGCGTGGACTTTAGCTACCCTTAAAAGGAATATTGGCACTTAATTGTGAAAGAGAAACCTGAAAATTTAGTATTTTTTGACGAAATGAGAATCTTACTGGGAATTATGCGAGATATGGCGAGAATTCTTATGGGAACTAGAGCCTATGACTTTGATTCTGTTTACAAAGGCACTCGTCTCAACTATGCGGGGGCGATGAGTTTGTCGGGGACTTTATGCTTAAAATTATTACCTAAATCTATCCAGATTTTAATCCGATTGAACATCTTTGGTGGGAACTCAAAGCTTTCATTCGTAGATTTAGGCCCAGAGATAAAGAATCTGTTGAAAAGTTAGCAGAAATTGGAGTGATGCTAAATTCTGCTGCGGCTAGACGGAACTATTTTACTCATTGCTGTTACTGTACCAATTAGATTTGGAATCCGCCGTATCTGGTATATTGTGCTTTTCGCAGGATATTGTTTTTCCCAATCAAACTTTGGGAAATCAAGGCCTGGATGGGTCACAACAACCATGGACACCAATACTCTACTGCTAATTCTTGCCAATATCGTTGTGATTATTGGCTTGGCTCGCCTGATCGGTCTGCTGTTTGCCCGCTTTCAACAGCCCCCTGTGATCGGGGAAATTATTGCGGGGATTATGTTGGGGCCTTCTCTCCTCGGTCTGTTGTCCCCTACCCTAGAAAAAAGTTTTTTCCCCGCCACTACCCAGCCATTTCTATATTTGCTCTCGGAAATTGGCTTAATTTTTTATATGTTCTTAGTGGGTTTGGAGCTTAATCCCCAACATCTGCGGCAAAAATTAAAAGTTGCCATTGTCACTTCTAATGTCAGTATTTTCTTTCCATTTGTGCTGGGGGTAGTGCTGTCTTTTTTTGTCCTCTACTCCCTCAATCAACCCAATAAAACCAGCTTTATTCCCTTCGCCCTCTTCATTGGAGCCGCCATGTCGATTACGGCATTTCCGGTGCTGGCGCGTATTTTAAAGGACACCGGCCTGGATAAAACCCCCCTCGGGACCCTGGGTTTAACCTGTGCTTCGGTGGATGATATCAGTGCTTGGTGTTTATTGGCGATCGCCATTGCGGTGACCCGTACGGACAATATTTTCGGTGCCTTTCCCACCCTATTGGGCATCGCTGTTTATACCATTTTTATGGTGACCCTGGGACAAAAATTATTTAAATATATTCTTCGTAATTATGGCCAAACTAATTACCTCAACAAAGGATTATTAACTTTTATTTATATTATGGTTGTTCTCTCAGCTATGATCACGCAATGGATTGGCATTGATGTGATTTTTGGTGGCTTTATTCTGGGGGCAATCTTACCTAAAAATACAAACCTAAACGCAGAATTAACCACTAAAACTGAAGATTTTGTTTCCACATTTCTTTTACCTATTTTCTTCGCCTATAGTGGATTAAGTACAGATCTTGGTTTGCTAAATAAACCCTATCTCTGGGCAGTGTGCGCCTTAGTGGTGGCGGCGGCGATCGCCGGTAAATATTGGGGGGTTTATGTGACTACCAGGGTAATGGGAGTGGAAAAACAAGAGGCTAAAGCCTTGGGCTGGCTAATGAATACAAGGGGTTTGACGGAATTGATTATTCTCAACGTGGGTCTAACACTAGGTGTAATTTCTCCGGTAATTTTTACCATGTTTGTGATCATGGCAATCATTACCACCATTATTACCTCTCCTTTGGTAGTCAGAATTTATCCTGCACCAGCCCGCTAAAAGCTTTGATTGCCTTTGCTTTAATCCAGCTTAAGTATTGATGATTATTCCACAAGCAATGGTTTAAGTTTTGAAACTGTTCTGTTGCCATGGCTATTGCTAAATGGACAAATTTTCCGCCCGTTGAATAATATTTAAGAGCCTACCCACCTGTTCTGTGCCCCGCACGCTTATTTCACTGTGACAGAGTACCAGTTTTTCTGTCACCCTGGCTAATAAATCCCGCACGATGCGCTCAAAGCGTTCCTGGTCCCACTGTAATTGTTCTGGTTCCGTCCAAGGCTTTGGTTCTCGATGGCGTAGTAACAGTGGCGATCCAAATAGCTGGGATGCTCCCCCCATTTCCCAGAGGCGATCGCCAGCATCAAGCCAAAAGTGCCAGCGGTGTTGGCTACGGAGGGAACGGTATTGGTAAATGGTGGCCAGGGTAATGGCCGGTGGTGGTGGTAACCAATCGGGAATATCCGGTCGGGGTTGGGCTGTGACGGTGCCTTGACTAAGCAGTTGCAAAAATAGGGCCAGCTTTTCCCGTATCTGGGGCAGGCTTTCCCCGTTGGGGTAGGAATTACCCTGGAGTTTGCTTTGTACGCGCCAAAAGTGCTGGAGAGTTTCCATCAATTCCCGCAAAGAAGTCAATTCCCCATAGGTGAGGTGATGTTCCGGGGGCAGTTGCTCACGGATAGCTCTGTCCAGCATGGTGACTGGTGATAAAATCTCCTGGGCCAGGGCTTGTTTTTGCTGGCTTAACCAATCCCGTAAAGCGCCATAGGCTTGGCTAGCTTGGTAGCCGAAGCGGTCCCAGCGGGGATATTGCTCTATGGGCATCAAAGCCGGGGCTTGGGGATTAATGGCGTAGCAGGTATCCGCCAATAGCCCTGCCCGCACAGGATCGATCGCCAGAGTGGTGTGGGTTCCAGAGCGTCGTTCACTCAGCATTACCAACATTTCCGCCACCTGTTCTCGGCGGGCCCATTCCCCCAGGTCATACACCAAGGCCAACAGGGTTAATAAACTGCGCATTAAGGGGGCACTACTAAGGGGGCGTTGCTCATTGAGGGCGATGGTGTCAATGCCAGCTTTGTTAAAAATTTCCAAAAAACTGTAGCGGGCAATTTCGTCCAGACCGGGGGCGATGATGGCAATGTCCTGGGGCTTGATTTCCCCTTGGTGCACTGCCGCAATGATCTGATCTGCCGTTTGTCGAAGCAGTTGGGCCCGGGAAAAGGTTTGCAGAGTCTGCACTTGAGGCGGCAATCTATCCGGCGATCGGGGGTCTTTGAGCAGAGTCAACACCTGGGCCGATAACTGGGGCACAATGCCCGTTGGTCTTTCTAACCGTTCCACCTTAGCCCCCTGGGCCAGCACCGCCAAAGCATCGGGATCGGCATTTAACCCCAAACGCACCTGACCGTCTGGATTAAAGCTAAAGACAGCCCAGGAACAATGGGACTGCAACTGACTAAATAAATCCACGGCGATCGCCGGATAGTCGTCTACGTCATCAGCAAAAATTGCGTCGTAGCGTTGTCGTAAATATTGCTGATATTGAGGTTTTTTCAGTAAATATTGTCCATAACAGTGAAAAATCAGCCCATAGGTTAAAAAGCCTTTTTCCAAACACCATTGCCGCCAATGTTGCCAAAAGGCGATCGCCTCTTCTGGGGTAATTTCCCCTGGGGTTACCCGGATTTGCCCTGCTGTTAATCGTTCTAGCACCTGGCGATCTTGCCAACCCGCCGCCCCTGCTAACTGACCCAAATCCAATAAATTACGGACTAACCTAGACCTCTGGGCTGCATTTAAGGAGCTATCCCGTCCTGGATATTGACTCTGCCATTGCTCCACCGCCAACCATTGTTCCGTTTCCGGTCGCAACTGGGTAGGGAAAAGTTGCTGGGTAATCCCTTCCCCTAGCAATAGTGGCCAAAATAAATGCACATCCTCCCTCATCAGTCCCAGGGGTGTTTTGCCCATTACCGGTGCGTCGCCGCCGATTTCCCGCTCCAAACTGCGGCTTAAGCGCCGTCGGGTTTGGCCATTGGCCGCCAATACCAAAGCCAATGTCGGTTGATCCAGACCCCGGTGAAATTCTAAACTTCGCCACCACTGGCCATATAACTGGGTTAATCGATGGGTTTTGCCGCTGAGCGATCGCCCTTCTAGCCAGATTATTTCTGCCAAATCTTTTACCCCTGATAGTTCCCGTTGGTTCTGCTAAGATTCCCTGTATTGCTCAATCCCAAAACCTTACGGGTCAAACCCTAGGCCACCGTAGTTTGGGCAGCTTGAACGGAAACCAAAACTTTATCAGACAACCTTATCAAACAACATCTTAGCTGTTTTTTCACCCAATCATCAGTCAATGGATTTAACAAATTGGTGGCAAGGGGCAACCCAGTGGTTTGGCAGATCTTCACAAAAATCCCTGGAGCAAGCCTTCCGGTCTGCACTAAAAATAAAGGAAATTGAAGATCAATACTTCCAAGGCAAAAAAATAGGGCCAGAAAATTGCGATTACAGTGCCGACACCGTCACTTATTTTGCCAACCAAATTCAACGGCATCTGAGGAAAATAGAGCAGGAAATTTACCACCTCAACAGTGACCAAGAATTTGTCAAAATTCTGAGTCTAGATCCGGCGGTTAAACAGGATCCAGAAACGGAATATATTCTTGACCGACTGCAATTTATCGATGACATATTACAGCGCTACGATGGCGAACTCCCCCAGATTCATCCCCCCAAGCAAATTGCCAATGGTGGGGTGCTAGATTTACCTGCCATAGCTGTTAACAAACAACGACAAGTCAGCAAAAAACATCGGGAAGGTTTTCAATACATTCGGCGGGAAGATACCCAACAAAAGGTCGACACTGCTACCCAGAAGTCGGGTGTTTTACCCCGTTCCTTTTTACGTACCATCGATCGTTTGAAGCAGGAAATGGACCCCCAGTCCAGCGACACAGAGCAAAAGGTGCTCAAACAGTATCGCAATTCCCGCTATAAAACTGCCCTCTCCATTAAATTTATTTTAACCTTAATTATTGTGCCTCTTTTGGCCCACCAATTAACTAAAACATTTTTTCTTTTGCCTTCAGTGGAATCATTTTTTGAGCGCAATAATGAAATTGTTTTCATTAACCAGAGTATGGAAGCAGAAGCCTATCAGGAATTGAGCCATTTTGAAGAATCCCTCCGCTTTCGAG
>NZ_JADEWJ010000229.1:0-6644 GCF_015207725.1 Synechocystis sp. LEGE 06083 | reverse complement strand
TACTCTCCAGATTTTAACCCTATTGAACATCTTTGGTGGGAACTCAAAGCTTTCATTCGGCGATTTAGACCTAAAGATAAAGAATCTGTTGAAAAGTTAGCAGAAATTGGTGTTATGCTGAATTCTGTTACAGCTAGACAGAACTATTTTACTCATTGTTGTTACTGTGCCAGTTAGATGCGGAATCCGCCGTATTGCAATGGGAAGCAAATTAATTGAATAATTACAAAAATTCCTAACATTTGAATATTTGATTTGGCCACTGTAGTCCTTCCCTTGTTATTGCGCCCCTACCCATGGCGATGTTACCTCTGCCAAACTATTGCCGAATTGCCCCCCGCCAACCAGAGCCATTGCAAGAATGTCATAGCCAGCGGCCTATTACTTTGCAAAGTTTTCCAGGACTTAGTTTAAGTTTGCCTGAAGGAGGCTATTATTTAACGGCTAGAAAGTATTTGTATGAACAGTTTAACCATAATCAAGTATTTAATGCTTGCATTGATTATCTGGCAAAAGCCTTAGAAAAATTAGGACTGTTAGACAGCAATACTTCAGCTAAATTACTGCTAGTTTTTCCTGACCACACCCGCACTGCCATTGCCACCCGTCTACTTTTAGACGTTATTTTTTACTTCAAAGAAACCTATAACCATTTAAAATTTACTATACTTTTTGGTTTAGGTACCCATCCTCCTATGAGAGACGAAAGTGTCAGCCAATATTTGGGAGAGGAGCGTTATCAAAAACTGATTGATCTAGGGGTTGCTATTCGTCAACAAACTACAATTTCTCCAGTGAAACCTCAAGTTGAAATTAAGGTGCAAGACCAGTTAAAGCTGGACGAAGTTTCTGATTATAGCTTTGCCAGTTTGAATAGGAACACTGCCCAATTGCAACAACAATTACATCAAACGATAGCTCATTTAAATACAGTTAATTTATCGGATTTAGATGAAAATTTATTAATAACGAATCAATTTGGATTCACTGATCAAGCAAATGAATTAAATAAAGAACCTCAACAAATTACCACAAATTTATTTGATAATTTAAGTCTATCCCAAGAGTATTATCTTTCTTTGCCTGAGGAATTATGGCAACACCATCTCACTATTGTGGCAGGAGATACGGAGCTACATCCCTACGAAAGAAGAAGCGGAAGTGGCGGCTTGAATAAAATGTTGGTGGTAGGTTTAGCCAATATTCAGGCCATTCGCCGTAGTCACAGTACTAAGGTTTTGCTTAGTGCGCCGGTCAACCTGAGCACAGCAGAAAATGCCTTCGTTCATACCTTGGATCATTTAGTGGAGTGTTTTAATCAATCGCTATTAACCCATACTCCTTCCCTTGCCCGTACCTATCCCCTTGGTTTTTCCATTGTTTCCTTGCAAAATCAGCATATTAACGGTTTTTGGTTCGGTCAAAAGGATAAAAATCGGCAAGCTCTCACGGCGATCGCCAAAGAAAGTCACACTGTTCACTTACCTGAAAAAATTCATCTTTTGGTGGCGGATACAGACGAGAAGAAAGGTACGGATATTTTAGCTGGGGCTAGGGCTCTACAATACTTCTGCGAGTGGGATAGTGAGGAAAATTGTCTGTTAGCGGATACTCCCCGTCAAAGAGTTGCCCTACTATTTAACCCTTGTCGAGAACAGCAAAACCATGGCGGCATTGGTAATCAGGGGACAAAAAAACAATTAGATATTTTACAAAAAATAGTTTGCAATAAAATAAATTTGCTTGATAAACAGTTACAAATTTGTAAAGATTTAGACGATGCTATCGGTATTATAAAAAGTTACCGTCGACAAGTTTTGACCGCTTGGCATCACCATTTACAATTGATTAGTGAATTTGATGATTTTCTTGTAATGGTCAAGAATTTGGTGTTGATTATCCAAGAACTATCCAGCGTATCTAAACATCAAATTAATACTAGGGAATTTCTGCAGGCAACTTTGGCAAATTATGCCAGTGACTACAGTGAAGAAGGAAAATGTGTTCAAGAATTACTTGATATTTATCTTAACCAGCAAAATTTAATGGCAGTGATTGCTAAAATTGATCAATTCCAAGAGTATTATCAATTTTCTGAGGGTTTAGGAGAAGGGGGGCAAAGGGCTTTGCGGTGTTTAAAGCTACTGCATAAATTTGAAACGTTCTTGCTGGCCACAGATAATCAAACCGTATTAAATTATTTAGCAAAGCTTGATCCAAATTTGGACAACTATCTTCCTTCAGCGTTAAGAAAAAAATTAAGTGAACACAAAATTCATCTAAATTTACTAGGTATTTGGGGCATTGATTTAAAGGTTTACTCACCCCAACAATGTTTGGAGTTAGCGATCAACTATGGGCAATATTATAATCACCAGTCTCAAGATTTACGTATTGCTTTCTTGCAAGAGCCATTAATTGTTTACCACTAGTTATGGTTAACTAATGAATTCATTATTGATTATTATTTTCCGTCTCTATCTACCCATCGGTGTGGCAATTTCAATTGGTATTTTACTGAGTTGTTTGCTTAAAAAATCACAGGTAAAAATTTTCAAAAATAATCATCTTTCTTTAATTATTCCTAATTATTTAGGTAAGTTCCTGTTTTGGTTTGGAGTTCCCCTCGGGGTAATCAATTTCATTCACAAAGCAAATTTATCTGGAGGAATTTGGCTCTCTCCCATCGTGGCGTGGTGCGCGGTTTTACTGGGACTTTTTTTAAGCTGGCTCTTGATCCAAACCCTTTTCCCAAAACCTTCCCTTGCTTCCCAAACTAGTTTTACTCTCGTTAGCACAGTAGGGAATACTGGCTACATAGGTTTTCCCATTATTTTATTGCTTCCCCAACTGGGACCAGATTATTTTGGTTGGGCAATTTTATATGATCTTTTGGGAACCTTCTTGGCAGCTTATGGTTTGGGGACGATTTTAGCAAGTCGCAATTTACTTACCCGCAATAAAGTAATAAACTTTGGCTCTGGATTATCAATAGTTTCCATTGATCAAACCACTATATTCCATTCCATCAAATTATCTTTATTGCAAATTGTTCGCTGGTTACAAAATAACCTAGTCATCTTAGTTAAAAATCCTACTCTAATTGCTTTTGTTCTCGGCTTAACCTTGCGTTCTATAGTCTTTCCCCCCTGGCTAGATATTTCCTTAGAATGGTTTGCATGGTCAATAATCATGCTTTCCCTAATATTAATGGGTATGAGACTACAACAACTTGACTCATGGAGCAACATTAAGATCGCTTTCAGCGCCGTCTCGATTAAAATGCTTTTAGTTCCCCTAGTTATAGCCATGGCCCTGACCACCGCTGGACTGAGTGGACCGCCTCGCCTAGTCCTGGTGTTGCAATCCGCCATGCCCTCTGCTTTTGCCAGCCTCATATTAGCAGAAGCTTATGATCTAGACCGGGATTTGGTAGTAACGTGCTTGGGGCTAAGCTCGTTAATGTTGTTTTTCACCCTGCCTTTCTGGCTATGGGGTTTTACCACTTGGTAAGTTTGGTTACCTAAAACTCTCCATTAATCACTGACTGGTATCAACATTTTGCATAAAACTTTACCAAGATTTTTATCCTTTCCTATTACCATTTGTCTGGTAACTTTCAGTTCTTTCGTTTTATTTAGTTGTGATTCTAATTCAGTTAATACGGTTTTAACCCCTGTTGATGATAACGTATTAAATGTATGGTGGAGTGAAGGTTATTACCCAGAAGAAACAGAAGCAATTCAATCTTCAATTAATGCCTGGCAAACTAAAAATAACGTTGATGTTCAAATAACTTTTTTCAGTGAAAAAGATTTAGTGCAACAGGTAGAAAATGCCATAAAAGCAGGCAATGCACCGGATATTATCTATAGTTACAGTATTGATCTGGTGCTCTTACCCCGGCTAGCCTGGGAGGGAAAATTGGCAGACGTTTCCAGCATCATTGATCCGATTAAACAATCCTATGATCAAGAAGCGCTTAAAAACGTCAATTATTTCAATAATCAAATTCAAAAGCGTTCCTATTACGCTGTCCCCATTTCTCAACAAACAACCTACATCCATTATTGGCAAGATTTACTAGACCAGGCAGGAATTAGTAATGATAAACTTCCTAAGGAGTGGGATAGTTTTTGGCGCCTCTGGGAAGTTGCTCAAACAAATTTGACTAAGCAGAATATTAACAACATTTACGCGATTGGTTTGCCTATGTCCGCGGTGGCAACGGATACTTTTACGGTATTTGAACAGTTTTTAGAAGCCTACAATGTGCAACTTTTAGATGATCAAGGCAAGCTCCGCTTTGATGATCCCCAAGTCCGTCAAAGCATTATTAAAGCATTGCAAGCCTATACTAATCCCTATTTAGAAAATTTTGTTCCTCCCAATGCTATAGAATGGGGAGACCCGGACAATAATATTAATTTTCTGAGCAATGGTACCTTGATGACGGCCAACGGTTCCCTCTCAATTCCTGGCTCTCAAAAGGGAGATCCAATTAATTATTTCCGAAGAATGCGGACAATTCCCTGGCCTAATAAGCCGGACAATACCCCCATGCGCTATGTCACCTCTATTAAACAAATTGCTATCCTAGCCGAGACCGATCGCCTAGAGGAAGCAAAAAGTTTGGTAGGGTTCTTGGTCGAAACGGAAAATTTGGAAGCATATTTGCAGGGAGCCCAGGGACGATTTTTACCTGTCATGCCGGCGATCGCCGCTAATGAATTTTGGTCTAGTGGAAAAGATCCCCATATTGCAGTGGCCATCACCCAATTCGACAACGCCCGTAGTTCTTATGTAGTGCTTAACCCGGCCTACAGTGAAGTCTTAGCCCAAAACGTCTGGGGAGAAGTTATCCATGCCATTGCTACCAATCAAATAACGCCTGAAAAAGGAGCTGACCAAGCCATAGAAAAAATAACTGATATTTTTAGTCAATGGAAATAATTTCCCTATGCAAAGCTGGCGACGCAGGTTCCTAAGTTATGTGCTTATAGCCTGTTTATCCTGCATTAGTTTTACTGCTTTCATTACCTACATTAGTCTACGCCAAGCTGTAATTCAACCCACTTTTGAATTTTTAGCACAGGTAACAGAAGCCAAAATTGAGCAATCAAATCATTGGTTTGGTCAATTAAAAACTGATTTTAAAATAGATTTAACAGATACTCAAGTCAGAGAAAATGCCATTGTTTTATTAACTGAAAGACTGAATATTAGTCCAGACTATCAACAAGCTTACCACTACCTACATAAACGCTTTAGTGAAAAATATCAGCAACGCCTAGCTACCTCCTTAATTACCAATAGTGGCATAGTAATTTTTTCCACTGACCCTAATCAGGAAGGACAATATCGTCCCCTACAAAATACTACAACCTATTTTAAGCTGGAAAATATTGATGATTTGACACCAAACTTTTACCAGTCTGCCACCGACCAACTGCCAATGATAACCCTGGCAAGTCCATTATTGGACCAGTCAGAAACAAGAATTGGAGTGTTGACCATAGATTTAAATTTATCTGATCTTGACCGGTGGATTCGCCAACCTATAAAACCCAAGAAAAATGTCGGCAAATTATCAGGGGAAATAGATAGTTACTTAGTGGGAAAGTTGTCTTTAACTACTAACACCTTCGTCAGCCAGAATATTCATCGAGAGGGAAATCAAACTAATTTTGCTGAAAATACTATCTCAATTTCTACCTTGAAAAGCGATGGTATTAATAATGCTTTAGGAATGGAAAGTGGTCAAGGCTTGTATTTAAACTATGAACAAATTCCTGTTTTGGGAGTTTACCGTTGGTTGCCAGCTTATCGCTTTGCCTTACTGGTGGAAGTTCAGCAGGCTGAAGTATTTCAATTGGCAAGGTTCCGTGCTGGGCAATTATTTGTTGGTGGTCTGGTGTTTATTGTGGTGGCCTCCCTCTGTTTATTACTGATTAAACTTTAATTTAAAATCATCTCCCAAATAAGTTATAAATACATAAGCATGGATGGCCATCATTAAATTTACAGAACGTATTTTAAACACAGGAAATCAAGCTTTTTTTCTTGGCAGAAACAGCATCAATTTTGCGGCTATCAAAAATGGGACAAACCCTAATGTATAAATTTTCCGGATGCCCATTGGTAAAAAAATGTAGAGTCGCCAGACAAAGCCAGCCCCAATCCTTATCTTTGCTGGTGTACCAATAGCCTCCATATTCCTCTTCTCGATTTTCAAACTGCAGATGATAACTAGGAAAACCCTGGGCATTAAAAATCAACTGAAACGTTGAGCCATCCCTAGTTTCAAGGCCGAGACGAGCTTTGACTAAATGAGTTAAAACTGCATCAGCTCCAGCCACAAATGATTCTGCCCAAAGCCCAACTTCCGGTGCATCAAAAAGCCAAGTATGGCCTAACCAATAGGATTGGATGATAAATAAACTATTGTTCATGGGATTCCACCAATTGATAAATAAAACTAGCGCAACGGTCTGAAGCGAGCAGATACTTTGGGATCTATCCTGTCCCTTTGACCGGTTACGGCAGATTCTATGACGAGGTGGTACAATGAGGGACAAATATTCAGGGGAGTTCATCGAAAAGTAAAATGCCAGCTCTATCAGTTGATCTAAGAGAAAGGATAG
>NZ_JADEWJ010000228.1:0-6646 GCF_015207725.1 Synechocystis sp. LEGE 06083 | reverse complement strand
GTCCTAACACCCCATCCCCAGTAATTTTTCCCCGCCCCGTATCACAAGCGCTCAGCACCACTAATTCTGCGTTTATCTGGAGTTGCACAATGTCATTGGCGGTCCATAAGCCGTTATTGTCTCCCTCCGGCGTCAAGGCGATCGCCCCTGGCAGACCCCCCTGGCGAAAATTGTCCAGTAATCCATGGGTGGCAAGGTGGATGACTCTGGCCTCTGGCACCTGGGGCATAATCGCAGTCAGGGTAGCTTCTTTCCCTAACCAAGGTTCAGTTTGCAATAGTTGCCCGATCGCCACGGCTTCCGCTTCTGCGTGGGGGAGATTGCCTAGGCCATAGGGGGATTGTTGCAGACTATCCGCCAGGATGGGATTACCGACAATGAGGTCGGACTTGTGGCCTTTACTGCTCTGGGGATCAACTTGAGGGGGAAGATTTGTTTCTAGCTGTTGGGTGAGGGCCAAAACCTGTAAAGAAGGCATGGTGCGGGGAATATGGCGGTCTATTAAAGCTTCGCCCCTACCATTGGTCAAAGCAGGAAAGGGCACGGAAAAGAGGGGGCCTTGGGGGATAAAAATGACCGCTTGATTGGGATCTTGGGGGAGAAGGTCCGCAATGGGTTCGATCAAAATTTGCTCCAGTTGCCAGAGGGGATTATGGGGCGTTGGATTAGCTAATACGGCTTGGGGCCGTTGACCGGCGATCGCCCTTTGGGCCAGGGTGACGGTTTGACCAATATCTACCTGGGGTAATTGCTCTAGATCCCCCAGATCTGTTTGGCGAAATTGGATTTTTCCGTCTGGTTGTATAACCCAAATATAAAGTTGATTAACTTCATCAATGAGGGAATACTGCACCACTGTGGTCTGTTCCCGCTGGACCGTGGCCCGTATGGTTTCTAAGTCGGGGGATTCTAGGTTAATTCGCCGATCCTGGGGGTCTAGTTGCTGGGCTAATAATTCCGCAAAGGCCCGAGCCCGGCCCCGTTCGGCAATTTCCAGGGCCCGTTCGACTCGGTTTTGCTTAATCAGGACTAATTGTAATAGGCGATATACAGAGGCTTGGGTATCAAAAAAGGAAACTTTGAGTTGATCTTCCTTTAACTTTTCCCGGATTGATTCCGATAGGGCCAAACTTGCCCTTAATGGTGCTTCGGCCTCGGCATATTTCTTCTGCAGTATTAAAGTCAGACCAATTTCCCCTAAGGCTTGGGCTTGGCCATGGATTTCCTCAATTTCCTCCGAAATGGCTAAACGTCGTTGAAAATTGGCGATCGCCTGGTCATAGCGTTTTTGTTGGAGGTAAACATGGCCAATGTTACTGAGGGCGGCCCCTTCGTTATAACGATTACCCATGGCCCGATAAACTTCTAAGCTTTGGTGAAAATAGTCCAGAGCTTGGGAAGGTTGATTTTGGGTGAGGTAAATCTGCCCCAACCCCGATAGGGCATTGGCAAAGGTATTGCCCCGGGATTGTAACTTTTGGGCTAGATCTAAGGATTTTTCATAATAGGCGATCGCCTCTTGCGGCTGTTCTAGGGTGTAATAATCGGTGCCCAAGGCGTTGTAGAGGGTTGCCATCACTTCCCAATCTTCTAACTGCTCCGCAATGGTCAAACTATCCCGGTGAAATTGTTGAGCCTGGGCATAGTCCCCCACGTAATAATAGGCATCCCCCAACCCAGCCAGAGATAACTGCTCCGTTTTCCGTTGCTCAGTGGCCCGGGCTAATTCCAGACTTTTTTGATAGTAATTAATGGCTTGGCCATAATCATTGAGCCAGTAGGCCGCAAAACCCAAAAGTTGCAGACTTTCGGCGGTCCCTTCCGTTTCCCCCAACTGCTGGCGCAGCCCATATTCCCGTTGCCAAATTTCCAATGCTGGTCGGTAATTTTCTTGGCGGATATGGATTAAACCCACATTGGCAAGGGCTAAACGCTGTAGTGAGGGATCTTGAAGAATTTCTGCCACGGCCACGGCCCGTTGGTAATGGTGCAGAGCTTGGGCATAATTTCCCAGACCATTGTGTACTTCCCCTAAACGGTGATGGCTAAACCACTGCCGCAGGTAGTCCCCGCTCGCTTCGGCCAGGGTTAAACTTTTTTCCCCCGCAGAGATGATCAATTCCTGGCGGCCAGCGTAGGCAGGAGCATAGAAATAGGCATCTGCAAGGTAGCCCCATAGCGTTCCCTGTCTTTGTACATCGGCAAATTCTTCGGCGATCAGTAAGCTTTTTTGGTAATTGCTGATCGCTTGGTCATATTCCCCCAACCAATAGTAAGCAAAGCCTAATTCATAGAGACAGTCCCCCATGCCCCGGCGATCGCCATTTTGTTCAAATATTGCCAGGGCCTTCTGCCACAATTCGATGGCGGCGGGAAGTTGTTCTTGATTGAATTGTTCTACACCAGCTTCGTATAAAGTGCGGGCATCGCTGTTGGGCATGGTTTGACTGGCCGTGGGCCCCATCCATAGGCCGCTCCCCAGCAGACCAATGGCGATCAACCTTTGCCAGAACCTAGCGGTTTTGCTTCCCATAGCCCCAGAGGAAACCATTATTCCGACGGTGGGGACGACGGTGCCTGGAGGGTGGTTTTGCTGACCATGCGGGTCTTTTTCCGATCGCCTTCGGACAAATCTTCCCCGGATTGTAGCCTAGTGGCATTGGTTTGCAGGACGGTGGCCCCGTTTTTATCCCCCATTTGCAGAGCGGTTTTGGCGGCGGTTTGGAGCATAGTGGCCGCCCCTTGGCGATCGCCAGCTTTGAGCTTAGTTTCAGCGATTTGGGTCTGGCGATATTTGGCCAAGCTGAGAATGGATTCCTGTACCTGGGCATCGGTGCTTGGTTGATATTGGGTTTGCACCTGAATGGTCAAGGGTAAAGGCTCGGAAAGCAAATTAGTTTGGCCCGAAGCGGGGTCATCGTAACGAATTTTCACCTGGCCGATGACGTGACTGCCCGGAGGTAATTGGTCTAGGTAAAGGTTGAGGAGTAATACCCTTTCCTGGTCGGTCATCAAATCTCCTAAACGAACCTCATAGTTTTGCCCCTGAGTTTGCACGGTTAAATCCATGGTTTCCGGGGATACCTGGGCCACAGGTTTGACAGTGGCGAGATGGGCTGGGGGTTCTAACTCCAGCAAAAGCTGGGCATTGGTGAGCCCCACACTGCTCATGCGCTGGAACAGTTGACTAAAAGTCTGCAATGCTTCGTTGGGATTTTCGATATAGCTCAAACTGCCCTGGGCCGCAGAGGCGATCGCCTCCAACACGTCCTGATTCCAGTGGTCGCCAAATCCAAGGGTATGGACTGTTAATTTATAGTCCGATGCGACGGTGCCTAGTTTCAGACAACGGTCATTATCCCCGTGTTCATTTTCCCCATCGGTGAGCAAAAAAATGTGGGAAACCCGGTCTTCCTTACCTTTAGCCGCTTCCTGAATGCCTAGTTTTAGCCCCTCATCAATGGCGGTGCCCCCTTCTGCTTTCAACCTTTCAATGCCCTTGGCGATCGCCGCTCCGTTCCGCACCTGTTGATTTTCAATAATAATTTTCGCTTTATGGTCGAAGGCAATAACCGACAGCCGGTCATCCTCCCCCAGGCGATCGATTAATCCCAGGGCTGCACTTTTGACCGTTTCCAGGGGTTGGCCGTCCATGGAACCGCTGTGGTCCAACACCAAACATAAATTTAGGGGCAACCGGCGATCGGCCTCGTCCGCTTTGGCCGCCACTGCTACCCGCAACTGTCGCTGACTGGTGGGGGCCCCAGCATCCAAATTTTGGTCACTTAACAGCAAGGAAAGGTCGATACGCATGGGGAGCAACTCAAACTTTTTCCTTTAGCTTACTGCAAGATTTTCTGCCCTGGGATGGGAAACTGCACTGCTGGCCTAATCATCCATTTGCCAGGGTTCCCGCAGGTTATTGGCATCGAAAATTTTCTTCGGCCGTAGCACCAACACCACTTTGGCCAGAATTTCTTTTTCCGGCTCCGTTTCACACCATTGAATTGCCAGCGTTTCCCCCTGGCTAAACAGAAAATAACTGCCATCATTCCAGTTTGTTTGGCTGCGATCCACCACCACTAAAACCTGTTCATCCTTACGGGCTAAGGATTCTGACACTTCCCCTGCTTGGCAAAAAATAGCCACCGGGTCCACCGCTGTTAAAATCGCTTGCCACTGGGGCACCGGCACCACCGCTCCACTGCCTTGGTAATTAACTAAACCAAAGGGTTCCACTTGCTCTAGGGATTGCACTGCCTGCACCGCCTGGGGCTGGAGGGGAAAAGTCCCTGCCACTGGAATGAGTCGGGCCGCTTCCTGGTCTTCCTCGAGGCGAAACACGGGCACCAGGGGCGCTTTCCGGCTGGGCTGGGCGGTTAAATCGGTCAGTAATTTTTCGATCGCCGTGCGGGCGTTGGGAGAATGGGCGAATTTCAATCCTTTGACGATTAAACGGGTTCTTTCCGGTAAGTTCTTTTTTTGCCGGGCCAATTTCCAACATTGATAGGCTAAGGCATCTCCGGGATGGTCGGTAAAGCCTTCTGGCAGTTGGGATAGGTAACCAAACTCCTGAAATGCTTTGGCCAATTCCTTCGCTTCATCGGCGGCCAGGTTTTTTTGTTGGGCCTCCACTGCGGCGATCGCCCGTTGTTGATGGTTGAGGATGCGGAGCTCGTAGAGCACATCGCTTTTGGGACCACGAAAATAGGCCAAGACTGGTTCATCTATGCCCTGCTTAACCAGACTTTCATAAACTTGGCTGGCCACAATGACCAAATTTTGCTGCACTTTTTGGAAGCCGGACTGCTCAAAAATTTCTTCAGCACCGTAACCGGACTTCTGCAATTGCTGACATTTTTTGCCCCAATCCACCCAGGTGCCCTCTTTATGCAATAGGGAACGGATCAGTTCAGCGGCTTCAGCGGCGCTCAAAGTCGGATTGGATTCAGGGGAATGGGTCATAGGACAAAATGCGATCTTCTAAAATGAGCATACAATACTAAAGAAAAAACTGGGCAAGCAAAGTAATATTTTAAAAGTTAGGACAACTTAGACTAAACTATCGTTGTAACCGAGTTATTTCCAGCAGTATTTCATCTAAATTTGGCTCATTACTTAGTTTAATTTGATTATTTTCATGCTTGTGATGGGGAAAAGTTAAAATATGATTATGGTGCGGAGCGTTATCATAGCGAAAAATAATTTCTTGTCTGTCGTCCATGTAGTGGTATCTATATTTAATTTTGTGCTCTAAGTCAGTGTTTTTTACTTCGACAAAATCAAGGCGGTGGTTATTGTCAAAAACTATAGAGCCACTAATACAACCTTGACAATTGTTATAAACTTTCTGGGTTAAGGTATAGAAGCGTATATTGGGGAATTCAGAGATAATCTTTTCAATTTCTGAAAAATAACGCTGGATCATTGTAGTGCTCGGAGTTGTGATTGATTGTGGCGCAGCAACTCCACTAGACCTGACCAAATCATAAAATCTGTTTCATCGTCCAAAATTCCTTGGGAAAATTGTTCATAGAATAACTCCGATGACATTTGATATTTTCGCTCAAACTCATCTAGGTCTAGCTTCAAATTTAAAATTCCCCGTTGCAGTTCCTTGATTTGATAATCAATGATATTTTGAGCAAATCTTTCATTGTCAATGCCACTATCGAGGATAATTTTTAATTTTTGTTCCGTATCTGGCTGTAAAGTAAGTTTAATATCTAGCATCGTCCTTTAATTCCTAGGGATTAGTTAAGTATTTTAAACCACTAAATTTAAATGCTTTGCCAATATTACCAGGCGGCGTAGCTGAGGGTGACAACCCCCGTTAAAATTGCCGCTTCGTCTGCTTCAAAGGATTGTTCATCGGGCGATCGCCAAACAACCACCTAATAATCTTGAGTTAAGCTCTTGATAATTTTTTTAGCTAAACGTTCGTTAATTTCTCGATGTCTGGGAATAGGTTCAGTTTTGCCATTGTTCGGATTGTGGTAAATATCGTGTTTTGACCCATGCCGAATTAAGACACAGCCCGCCTGTTCCAAAAGAACTATTAATGCTCGTCTTTTCATACAAGTTCAAATTCTGCTACCCGTTTGATTCCTGGTATTTCATTTTCTGTAAATGTTTTGTACAAATCAGCTAGATTTTCGATCAGGTCTTCTAGATCAGTTCCTTGGGTCCAATGGTCAGGGAATTCATTTAAATATCCCAAGAATGTACCATCGTTTTCTTTCCAATAAGTATAGGTGATTTTCATGATTTAACTTATGAAACAAACTTGCTTGATTCTTATTCTACGTAAATTTACCTTATTTGTCTGAATTGAGAGACGATCGTCATCTATAAAACTCAAATTAGCCTTTTTGTAAGGGATGAGAGAATAGAAGAGATAACTTTCGCTATTGAAAAACATGAAAAATGATTACTCCTTTTGTATTATTCTATCCAACCACAGAAGCAATACAAACGGAGGGAAATATTAGACTGTTGTTTCAGAAAATTTCGTCTTACGAGGCTTTCAATCATACTTTAAGTTACATTTTTATTATAATCTTTTAAAAAATGCCGACAAAACGATAAACTGATTGTACAATATAAGGGAAAAAATAATGTTGTCTTTTGAATTTTAAAAGAATTA
>NZ_JADEWJ010000227.1:0-6692 GCF_015207725.1 Synechocystis sp. LEGE 06083 | reverse complement strand
TAAGAGACAGCGCTGTATATTGAATTTCAACCCGCCAACATTGTCGAAACCAAAGATTTGGACGATGACACTTTAATCGACATTGACATACACGGAAATGTTTGTGCCATAACCGTTGAACACGCTCAGCAAAGAACTAATATTCCTAACATCTCGTTCGAGCAGATTGTAGCATAGGGCGATCGCCGCTATGGGGGAAAGTTCAGGTTTTTGCAGGGCAGATCGCAAAAATCCCATCATACTTATGGCTGAAGGGATAAAATAAGGTATCTCATCAAGAAAGAAAGACCTTAACCATGGTTTTGGCAACCTACAAATGGACCAATAAAAAATATCACCAAGCCATTGATAGCGGTATTTTTAGCAATGAATCAGTTGAGCTACTGCGGGGAGATATTGTTGTCATGGCTCCAGAAAGGGAACCTCATGCCTATTACAATACCGAAGTAGCAGACTATTTCAGAAACTTGTTGCAAAGTAGGGCCAAAATCAGAGACGCCAAACCCATTACCCTACCCAATGACTCCGAGCCACAACCTGACATAGCCATTGTCCATCCCCTGGGGCAAGAGTATTTGCGGCATCACCCCTATCCCGCCAACATTTTCCTGATCATTGAATTTTCCCAAGTTACCCTAAGCAAAGACCTAGGGGAGAAAAAAGATATTTATGCTGAAGCTGGCATCATGGAATACTGGGTTGTCGATATAAAAAACGCCCAACTCACCGTTTTTCGAGACTTATGGGATGGGCAATATCAATCAAAGCAAACATTAATATCTGGCACTATTTCTCCCCTTGCTTTCCCCGATGTTTCTGTGCCCGTGCAACAGTTAATTCATCCCTGAGACGATCTGCAAACACGGCATCAACTTATCCCTAGTTCAGAAACTAGAACAGCCCTAGCTGATTTCCTCAGTTTTTTGCAAGAATACGGAGGGTAACTCCATCCAATCCACTTAGTCCCCTTCTTCTGCCATGGTCACCCTCATTGCCTCTCCCCCAGAAACTGACCTCGTCCTGCCTGGGCAGGATCAATTACCCGCCGATGACAACCAAACTATGGAAACCCAACGCCATAAAATGCAAATGGATTTACTGATTGAAGGGTTGGATAGTTGGCTGGAACAACGTCAGGATGGTTATGTTGGGGGGAACATGTTTATCTATTACAGCCAAGCCCAGATTAAATCCCAAGACTTCAAAGGGCCAGACTTCTTTGCTGTTACTGGAGTACCCACAAAAGAACGTAAATCTTGGGTGGTGTGGCAAGAAGAAAAAGCGCCCGATGTGGTCATCGAACTACTTTCCGACAGTACAGCCCAATACGATAAAACGGATAAAAAAATAGTTTATCAAGATAAAATGCGGGTGACTGAGTATTACTGGTACGATCCTTGGAATCCTGATGATTTTGCCGGTTTTAGTCTTAACCATGGTCAATATGAACCGAAATCTTTCAATGAACAAGGCTGGTTAATCAGTAAATCCCTGGGACTGGCATTGCTTCGCTGGCGGGGGAAGTATCGCAATGTAGAAACGGACTGGTTACGCTGGGCCACCCTAGAAGGAGAAATTCTGCCTACAGGCCAGGAATTGGCCCAACAGGAACGGCAACGGGCTGAACAAGAACGGCAACGGGCAGAGCTTCTGGCCAACAAGTTAAGAGAGTTGGGGATTAACCCCCATGATTTGTGAAGGACTGAAAATTACTGCTGATTGGTTCAAAGCGAGGTCATAACCATGGTTACCCTACTGAAATGGACAGTCCCGGACTATCACCAGCTCATTGAACAGGGTTTATTAGAGGGCAAGAAAGTAGAACTTTTAGACGGCAACCTAGTGACCATGGCCCCTGAAGGACCGCTCCATAGCTACACTACCAACACCGTTGCCGACTATCTGCGCCAAAATCTGCACGGACTAGCTTTAGTCAGAGAAGCTCACCCCATCACCCTGAGCCAATCTGAACCGGAACCCGACATTGCCATTGTCCTACCGCCCCAAGAGCGCTACAAAGAAAAACATCCCCAGGCTGACGATATTTTCTGGTTAATGGAAATTGCCCACAGCACCCAGGCCTATGACCTCAACGACAAAAAACAGATCTACGCCCAGGAAGGCATCCCCGAATATTGGGTAGCAGACCTAAATAACCGCCAACTATTTGTTTTTTGGGCACCGGACAACGGAAATTATCGCTGGCAACAAAGCCACTCCAACGGCATCATCTGTAGCCAGGCCTTTCCTGACATAAAAATATCAGTACAAGAGATGTTGCACTGGTAGCCCCTCGGCAGGTTTCTTGGCCCCACTGCCCCGGTCTTTGACCACACTTGCCATTTTTGCCGTCACCGCCCTACCGAGGTTTTATTTTGTCTGGCGGCGATCGCCACGAATCTGCTCCCGGAAAGCCAACACAGCATCAAACGGTTCTTCCCAAGCCACATAATTAGCCAGTAAAGCCAGATCCAAATCCAGCAATAAATCACTTTGGGCAACTTTTTCATACTGTTGATTGGTCAGGCAATAGACATGAAGTTGGTTATCTTGCCAAAACCAAACCTCTGGAACTGGCAAAACTTGATAAATTTTTAGGGAATCAATGCCGCCGCTGGTGAGTATAACTTCAATCGCCAAGTCTGGAATGTTTTTTCGTTGATTTAAACAATAGGACTTATCCGGCTCGATCCCCCGTTGCATCGATTCAGACTTGAAAGTAGTAGAGCCAAGGGAATAAAAGCGAATACCTTTTTCTTGTAAGTAAGCTTCCAACAGAATGCCCAGATTTTCTTTATAAAATTCATGGCGATAACTGGGGGACATAATCTGTAGTGTTGCTCCTAAGTATTTGAAGAGAACTGGAGCATTATCACCCCATAGACTTAGTAGGGCGTTGTAGTCTTGCCAACTAACATCCGCCATAATCACAATCTGCTCCAAATCCCCCATGGCAGGTCGGATCTGGTTAATCAACTGCTGACAATAAGTTAAACCTCGATTGATTAAAGCAGTCATCAGCCTTTTCCACCCAATTTAGTTTTCCCTTGGTTTTCCCATTGTAATGTTCGTCTACGTTCCCTCCCCTAAAATGGCTTGCGCTGGCCTTGACAAAACACAGTGCATTCCCCCTTTCTTCCCAATGACCCACTGAGCGGCCGTAGCCTTTTCCTAAATTCCAAATAACTGCCGTTGTTTTCGGCGATCGCCGTTGAGCGGGTCAGTTTTGGCACTAATTATCACCATGGAACTTAATCAATACAAGCAGGGCGAATACCATCCCGGCGCCTCCCTAGTTAAACAGTTGCTGTGGTATTTCCTCGGGGATTTTTTAGTGCAAACCCCCCTACTACCCATTCCCCTCCTGAAGGTGGCCATTCTGCGGTTATTCGGGGCCAAAATCGGTACAGGAGTCAACATTAAACCCCACGTCAAGATCAAATTTCCCTGGCGTTTAACCGTCGGTAATTACGTTTGGTTGGGGGAAAAATGTTGGATTGATAATCTGGCCGCGGTTAGCATTGAGTCCCATGTGTGTATCTCCCAGGGAGTTTACCTCTGCACTGGCAACCACGACTGGGGTAAACCCAGCTTTGACCTGATCACCAGACCAATCCACATCGCCACAGGCTGTTGGATCGGTGCTAATGCTACCATTGGCGCTGGAGTACGAGTAAACGAAGGAGCGGTTTTAACTTTGGGATCTGTGGCTGTCCAATCTTTGGCGGCTATGACCATTTACTCCGGTAATCCCTGTCAGCCAGTCAAAAAACGGAAACTTACGTGAAACTACCGTAGGGAATAACTAACTTTAATTGTTACTATCCTTGGGGATAAGGTCTAATTATTGATGAAGCTAACAATTCTGAACCAATTCTATCCCCCTGACTATGCTGCCACGGGGCAACTGTTGGAAGAGCTGTCCATCGAACTGTCCAAAAAAGAGCTTGATGTACAAATTTTTGCTGGGCAACCGGGTTACGCCTTTGACCAAGACCTGGCCCCAGCCCAGGAAGTCTGCCAAGGGGTGCTGATCCGTAGAACTAGGACTTCTCGCCTTTGGCCGCAAAGATTACGGGGACGGGCGATCGCCGGAATTTTGTATTGTTTACGCGCCATCGTCAAACTGAGATTAAAAAGAAGACTAGGGGATTTGATCCTTGTTACTACGGAGCCCCCCTACCTAATGGTGGTGGCCTACATTTTGCACTTATTGTACAAAAAACCTTACATCTGCTTGATTTATGACCTTTACCCCGATGTGGCGGTGAAGTTGGGAGTAGCCAAGGAAAAGGATGCCATTGTCAAATTATGGCGTTGGTTAAATCACTTAACCTGGCAAAAGGCGGAAGCCATTATTGTGCTCAGCGAGAGTATGGCCAAAGTGGTTGCCGACAAGGAACCAGCCCTGGCAGGGAAAATTGAGGTGGTTCATAACTGGGCAGATGGAGTGTTAATCCAACCAAGGGCCAAAACTGACAACTGGTTTGCCCAACGCCATGGCTTAGACCAGACATTTACCGTCCTGTATTCCGGCAACATGGGACGGTGCCATGACCTGGAAACTGTGATGGCAGCAGCCCGCCTCTTGAACCAAAAAGCAGTCCGGTTTGTCTTCATTGGTGCCGGGGCCAAGGCCCCCATCTGTCGAGACTTCGTACAACGCCACCAGTTAACCAATTGTTTATTTTTACCCTTTCAACCCAAACAGGTTTTGCCCTTTTCCCTCACCGCCTGTGACCTGAGCTTGGTTTCCATTTTGCCCCAGGTGGAAGGCCTGGTGGTGCCAAGTAAATTCTATGGTTGTTTGGCCGCCGGCACGGCGATCGCCGCCATTTGTGCATCCCATTCCTATTTGCGGGGAATCATTGCCGAGGCCCAATGTGGCGCCGCCATTGATAACGGGGACGGGGAAGGGTTGGCCCAATTCATCCTTGAGCTGAAGAATGATCCCCAGCAAGCAACGGCCATGGGACACCGAGGTCGCCGGTATTTTGAAGAAAATTTTACCCTCGATACAATTGTTAATCAGTACCGATCCGTCATTGCCAAAGTTAGTGACCAACAACCTGCCCAGTCTAGAACAAAGAAATCCCATTGCTACCCTGACTCACAACCCCTTTGATCAAATAGCTGCATGCCCCCCCTTCGGGAACCTTTTTACCGGATTTTTTCTACCTTATTTTGGTTGTTTTCACCAAAATGTATTTGTAAACGATTAATTTCATAATTTCAACCCATGGGTACAAGTTGTTAGTGATTGCCAAGCAACCAGATTGCCCTCCGGTTTGCTTGCTTTTGACCCCCAGGGCACAAAACAAATCCGGTTGTTCGCTACAGTGGTGGCAGGAATTTAGGGTTTATCAAGGTGCTGACCAAAATTTTCTTGAAGCTCACACTGCCTATCCTTTGCTTTACCCTGGTGGCCTGTGGCGTTTCCCCCAATGCGGTGCAAGCGGAGTCCCGCTTATTTTTACCCCTGTCCTTAGAATTTTTAGATAGCTACACCCTACCAAAGCAGGCAGTACAAGATTTGCCCGTTGGGGGCATCTCTGACCTCAGCTACGATCGCCAACAGGATCTTTACTACGCCATCACCGATGACCGGCGATCGCCCCGGTTTTACACCATGCGCCTGACCGTGGCCGATGGGGAAAAGGGCATAGGCATTACCAAAGCAGAAGTGGTGGCCATGACTAAGCTCAGGAGCAGCGAGGGCGAAACCTACGGCCGGCAATTGTTAGACCCAGAGGGCATTGCCCTGTCCCCCCGCCACACCTTATTCGTCAGCAGTGAAGGGGTTTTATCTAACCAAAGTCCCCCCTTAATTGCGGAATTTGACCAGGCAACAGCCCAGGAATTGGAGCGACTACCCCTGCCCAGTCGATTTTTGCCCCAAGCCGATCCCCCCCAGGGCATCCGGGATAACTTTGGTTTTGAAGCCCTGACCATTGCGGCCACCAGCACCCTAGCAGACGATCCTTTTCGTCTTTTCACCGCCGCTGAAAGCGTTTTAGCCCAGGATTTTGACCCGGACAATCCCCCCCCGCAGATTCCCCTGCGCTGGTTGCATTACGTGATTAATTCCGTGGGCCCCCCCGTTTTGGTCAGCGAAAACCTTTACCCCCTGGAGCCGGCCCCGGTGGGTACCCTACTCCACGGCCTGAGCGCCATGGTAGCCCTACCCAGGGAGGGTTATTTCCTCACCCTAGAACGAACCTTTGGACTGAACGGGTTCCAGGGCAAAATTTTCCAAACAGTCAACGCCAATGCCACCGACACCAGCCGCATCGCCAGCTTCCGCCCCGGCACCAACACCATTAACCCCATGCGCAAACAACTATTGCTCGATCTGGAGGATTTAGGCATCGAGTTGGACAATCTGGAAGGGCTCACCCTGGGGCCCCGGTTACCGGACGGTGGCAGCAGTTTGATTGCCATCAGCGACGATAACTTTAGTGAAGATCAAACCACGCAAATCCTACTTTTCCGTTTGCAGGGGGTTTAACAAAGGAGCTAAATGGTCAATGACCGGCTCCCTACCCCCAGTGAGGTGGTGGGCTAGTTTTTGCGCGAGGGGGGGGACATAGACCAAGGGATGGGTAAAGCCCGTGAATAGTACCAACCCTGGTAAATTGGGCATTTCCCCCACCAAGGGCAGGGTTTGGGCACTAAAGGCCACTAGGCAATGG
>NZ_JADEWJ010000226.1:0-6693 GCF_015207725.1 Synechocystis sp. LEGE 06083 | reverse complement strand
GCCCTGGAGTTCAAAATGTTCAATGCCCTCATCCCGCAGGCGGAAGCGCAACATATCCTTAACGGTTTCCAGCCGGGATTCCCGATCGCCTCTTTTTTCCACCACCAGGGACTGAATTTTGCGGTAGGAATCGGGCTCTAGGTATTTGAAGGAAAGATCTTCCAATTCCCACTTAAAGCGCCAAATCCCCAAACGGTTAGCTAAAGGAGCAAAAATATCCTTAGTTTCCCTAGCAATGCGCCGTTGTTTTTCGGCATTTAACGCATCTAAAGTCCGCATATTGTGCAGGCGATCGGCTAATTTGACCACAATCACCCTAATATCCTTGGCCATGGCCAAAAACATGCGCCGGAAATTTTCTGCTTGATGTTCCGTTGTACTAGAAAAATTAAATTTAGAAAGTTTAGTTACCCCCTCCACCAAACTGGCCGTTTCTTCGCCAAACAAAGCCTCAATTTGTTCAATGCTAATGTCCGTATCTTCTACCACATCGTGCAAAAATCCCGCCGCAATCATCGCTTCATCCCCCCCCAGGTCCCGCAGTAGCCCCGCCACCGCCACTGGATGAGCAATGTAAGGTTCCCCAGATTTACGTCGCTGTTGGGCATGGAGATCGTAAGCAAAACAGAAAGCTCGACAGATTAAACAATGGGGCGCCGTTGCTTCGTCCTGGCCCTGTTCCACCTCTATTTGCCACTGCTGTAAACAATCCTCTAACCACTGGGGCAGTTCGATATCGTGGATATCTTGGGGAAGGGTTGTGTGAATGGTGGGGGTAGGCAGAGCGGCGACGGCATTCATAGTTTTGGGGAGGATGTTAGGGTAGCTTGCACTAACTAGGTATAAAACAGAAAAAAACGACCAAAAGAGCCGATAATTGCCAGTTAATGGGGAAAGATATAGTATCAGCCATTAGCTTGTCAAAATCCCGTATTTATCTTTTAACAGACATTCCTATATCGGTGCAGGATTTAGGGATTAGTGTTAATTAATGTTAATGGTTATTAATGATTTTTTGCTCCTTTTGCTATGGAGATGTAAAAGCCGTACTCTCCCCAGAACATATCCCAGGGAGTTTGACCATACAGTCCCGACAAATCTGAATTAATATCAGCAAGCCTTAACATTATTTTAACCTTGATCCGCCCAACCCCTGCCAAATCCCCCGGAGCAATGTCGTCTACGCTACCATCTGATTTACCCGATCGCCTTAGGGAATTACAACAATTGCTGGAGCGATGTCAGTTGACCATGGCCGATCCTAGGGCTGAGGAGGCAACGGTGGCCAAGCAAGTTAGCGAACTAGAGGATTTCCTTGGGCATCATTTGATCAGCGTCAGAGCGGAAGAACTGCCGACCCAGGGAGTACAACAATGGCCGTCGTTGCAAACGGAATTTCGAAGAACCCTACGCCTACTCTCCACGGAATTACTTTTTTGGCGATCGGCCCGTTCCCCAGAACGACGACATCATTACCAACAGCGTTTATTAGGGCACTATCAACAGTTAATGGATTTTAGTAGGGCAATGCAACAGTTGATTGATGGTGCCGATTAACCTGTCGCTGATTTCCTTCTGTAAACTTCGCTTCTTTGAACTAAATATTTTCTACTTTTATTTCCAGTTATGGTTAACCAATGGGCTTTGCGACTACAACCTTTACCAGACTATGGAGTAATCGGGATAAAAGGCTGGTAACCTTGGTTTATTTAAGGGAAGACTGGGCATAGCTGACCAAACCAGCACCAATGTAGGAACTGTAATTGTCAATGGTGTTTTGGGTGGCAATGCGATTGGGATTATTAAATAGTTCACCGATGCCCATGCTCAGGGTTAAAACGGTCACAGCAGCGATGGTGTAGTTGCGGATGGCGGTGGAGGTGTAGTTGGTGGAGGCAAACATGGTGTGGTGTTCCTTTGCTTTCAATAACTACAGCATAGGGAAATCCCCAGGGCATGTCAGTCCCAAAAAACCTGTAAAATCAAGGGTTTCAGCGTTGCCACTGCCCTCCTCAACATGGAAAAAAATAGAATTTTCTCTACCTCAGTCCCCTTCTGTCCATCCTTTGTCCATCCCTATTCAGCCACCGTTGGATAAAATTTCCCCCGTTCTTCAGGAGCTGACACGATCGCCATTGTCGGCAATTTCCAGAATCGGTAAACGCACAGTAAAACAAGACCCTCCCCCTTCTTGGCTTTCCACTTCCACTTCCCCGCCATGGATATTGGCGCAGCGTTGCACGATCGCCAGCCCTAGCCCGGTTCCCGTTACCCCCTCCACATTGTCCGCCCGGAAAAAGGGATTAAATAATTCCGTCATGGCCTGGGGAGGAATGCCAATGCCTTGATCGGCGACCCGAAAAATCATTGTTTTATCTTTGGCAATGACGTCAAACAAAATTGGCGTGGGGGCAGGGGAATATTTAATGGCATTACTGAGAAGATTACAGATAATGTGGCGCAATAAATGGGCATCCCATACCCCCTGCTGCAAATTACCTTCGGTGTGGAAACGAATTGGCCTAGGTTGTCGCTGGGCACTGTTCACCAAACGCATTAAGTCCTGGCAAAAGTAGAGTAAATCGAGGGCTTCAAATTGACAACTGAGCTGGCCATTTTCCGTTTTTCCCAGCAGTAAAACCTCCGACAACAATTCATCTAAATCTTTAATTGCTGTGCGGATCATGTTGAAATAATTATGTTGTTGCCCTTTACTCAGGCGATCGCCGCTTTCTTCCAGGAGCCCCGCTGATAGCAGAATTGTATTGAGGGGATTACGGAAATCATGGGAAAGCATGGAGACAAACTCCGACTTGAGCTTATTGGCTGCCTTCGCCTCGGACAATTCCCTTTCCTGACGCTTGAGATTAGCATTGAGGGTCTGGTTTTCCACTGCTAATTCCCGGGCTAGGCAATGACGTTGGATGGCATAGTGGACAGAACGCAAAAGCACGTCAAGGCTAACATCCCTTTTGACTAAATAATCTTGGGCCCCCTGCCGCACCGCTTCTAGGGCTAAAGCTTCGTCCTGGTGGTGGGTGAGGACAATAACTGGTAATTGCTGGTGATGCTGTTGGAGCTTAGGCAAGGAATCCAACCCTTGGCTGTCCGGTAGGGTCAAATCCAGCAGAATGATGTCGAACTTTTGCCCCTGGTCTAAAATTGCCAAGGCGTCCCCCAACCTTTGCACATGCTTAAACTCGAAGTTTTCCGTAGGGGAACCCTTAAGAATTTCTTGTAGTAGGCGGGCCTCAGCTAGGTTGTCTTCAATGAGTAGAATGCGTAGACAGGGACTAATAACGGACATGGGAAATTTGGGGAGGAATAACCATTTGCTTGGGGTTCCAGGGGACAACCTCATCCGTATTTTACTCGTATCCTTCTGGGAGCGAAAATAATTCCTGGGTAGTCTCCCCAATTAACGGTGGGGTTTTGCCATGTATTTGATAGTTGATTATAAACACGATGATTAAGGGCTTTGTCGCCGGTGAAGAATTTGCCCGATGGTATGCCACAGCCCGACAAATGGCGATCGCCAATGGCATTGAAGTGGGGGAACTGGATTGGCTTTTGCAGGGGTGGACGGACTTAGACCGCTTAACCTTACGGTTGCAAGATTTTAGTCGCAGGCAAATTGGACTCAGGGAACCTTGGGACAATGTTCAACAGGGCTGGCAGAAAAGGGTGGAGGAGAAATACCCGGTGCAATACCTGTTGGGGCACACCCAATGGCGCAATTTTGACCTCAAAGTTACCAGTGATGTATTGATTCCCCGCCCAGAGACGGAGTTAATTATTGATATAGTACAAAACCAAAGTGACCAGTGGGGATTAAGGGACCCCTCCGACCATTGGGTAGATTTAGGCACCGGCAGTGGGGCCCTGGCCCTGGGCTTAGCTTCCCTCTTTCCCCACGCCCTAGTCCATGGGGTAGATTGCAGTCCCCTAGCGTTGGCGATCGCCAGGGAAAATGCCCAACGCCATCAGCTTGGCGATAGGGTTCAATTCCATCAGGGCCATTGGTGGGAACCCCTCGAATATCTACGGGGCCAGGTGCAGGGCATGGTGTCCAATCCTCCCTACATTCCCCAGGCGGAATTGCCCCATTTACAGCCGGAAGTGATTAACCATGAACCCCTCTTAGCTTTAGATGGCGGGGCCGATGGCTTGCAGGCAGTGGAACAATTAATTCGGCGATCGCCAGCCTATTTAAAGCCCGGTGGTTTTTGGTTAGTGGAAATTATGGCCGGCCAGGCCCCCATCGTTGCTGAACTGTTGAGGAAGAATGGAACCTATCAAGATATCCACATTCATCGGGATCTAGCCGGCATTGAGCGGTTTGTTTGCGCCCGTACCTTGGGTTGATATCAGGGAGATTTTATAGTTGCCAGAAAAACCTAACGTCCCCCCACCGTAATGCCATCAACCTTAATGTGGGGCTGACCCACGGTGACATAAACACTGCCGCTCACAGAGCCACAAAACCCCGCCGCTAAGCCTAAATCCTGGGAAGACATGGAAATTTTATTCATAATCTCCGTGGCTGTGCCAATTAACGTTGCGCCTTTGAGGGGTTTAGTCAACTTACCGTTTTCTACCAAGTAAGCTTCAGAAACCGCAAAGTTAAATTCCCCCGTGGCTCCGACGCTACCGCCGCCCATTTGCTTGCAGTAAATACCCTTTTCGACGGAATTAAAAATGTCATCCACCGAATAATTACCCGGGGCAATGTAGGTGTTACGCATGCGGGAAGCGGCTGCATAGGCATAGCTTTGCCGACGACCACTGCCGGTGCGGGGATGGCCGGTACGAATAGAACCGGTGCGATCGGCAATGAAGTTTTTCAAAATGCCGTTTTCGATCAACAGAGTGCGCTGGGTGGGCATGCCTTCATCGTCCATATCAATGGTGCCAAAGGCCTTATCGGTCAGCCCTTCGTCCCAGGCAGTGAGGTTTTCATGGGCAATTTTTTCCCCTTTTTTATCCAGGAAAGGAGTGGTTTTGTGCTCAATTTGGGTGGTTTCCAACAGGTGACCACAGGCTTCGTGGAAAATTACCCCCCCGAACTGGTTGGCCATAATGATGGGATAGTTGCCCGATTCCACATAGTCAGCGTAGAGCATTTTTCCGGCGGATTCCGCCACTTCCTGGGCCGCAGTTTCCGCATCCCAAGTGCGTAAATAGTCGGGGTTACTGGTGTCCCCGGAACGCTTACTCATGGAAGTGCGGTGTTCACCATCGGCACAAAAGAGGGAAAATCCCACGGATTGGGTGAGGCGGATATCCCGGGCAAAGGTCCCGTCACTGGCCGCCACTAAAACCTCTTGCCAATCACGAAAGTAGGCGGCCCGCCGGGATCGGGCATGGCTGGCATAGCGGTCTAATTTTTGGTTCGCCCCTAGCAAAATATCGCTCATTTCCTGCATGGGGCTACAACGGTGTAGCCATTGGTCTTTTTCCTTCACTCCGGCATAGTCCCGTAACATTTCCAGGTTCAGTTCAGGCACAAAGGATTGGCCGGCCGGCAAGGTTAAACCCAAAATGGATAGGCCTTTTTCCAGGGCGGTGCGGAGCCCATTAAAGGAAAGGTCATTGGTGCTGACGTAGCAGTCGCCCTTGCCTTTATAAACCCGGACGCCACAACCGCTGGAGAGTCTGGGGGTGAGGCTGGTGATGGCGTCATCTTCGGCTAAGCAACTGACGTAATTGACTTTTTCGAGGAAAAATTCCACAAAGTCTGCTCCGGCGGCCCTCCCCAAACCCAATAGGGTGGATAACGATTCCTGCCATCTACCATCGAGGCGATCGCCAGGGGTGGTGTAGTTGAGGCTGGGTAAATCCTGGGAGAGGAGCAGGGTGGGGGCCATAGTGATTTTTTCAGGAATGAGTGAAATATTTCTTAATGTATTCTAACCAATTTAACCTGGGCTTTTACATCTTCTTTATAAATTTTTATGGACTGATAATCCTAGGTACTTATTCGGATTTTGGAAAAATAAATAAGTTTTGAAATGGCTTGGTATTTTTCCAGCGATAGATACTAAAATCTCGATAATCAATGGAAAGAATACGACCATGACCAAGGTTTTCTGCCAAGATCACCAGAGATGCATCGGCAAGATCCATTGGCAAGTCACGATATTTTGTCATAAGTTGCTCAATGCGGGGGCAATGACTGGGTTTGATGTCAAATATATTGAGTTTTTCTGTGCCAATTTTTCTAATAAATGCTTGCGGTGCATTAATTCCAACCCGATTTTGTAGTAGATAGCAAGTTTCAGTAACAACACACCAATTCGTTATAAATTGCTCTTTTTGTAAACAGTAAAACGCATTCACTGCCGGGATATGAACCTCATCATTTTTATTAGCTAAGGCAAGCCAAAAGCCAGTATCAACAATGATCATGTTTTTTTTCTAATTCACAGTTCAAATAAGTTTTATATTTTCTAGAAAGATCGGGTTCTGCATCTATGCAACCAATAAAATCTGACCAGTCTGTTGAAGAAAATGGTGTGTTTGCAACATGATTTTCCTTGAGGCTTTCGATTAAATCAAAAACAATTTCCTGAGCCTCAGGAGAAAGCTCTGCCAGATCCTGTTGAATGGTGTCGAGATTCATTGGCTAATTTTGACTAAAAAGCTAGCTGTGGCAATAAAACCAGGTTTGTTCTCTTTTCACACATTTTAGCC
>NZ_JADEWJ010000225.1:0-6712 GCF_015207725.1 Synechocystis sp. LEGE 06083 | reverse complement strand
GGGACATGGTGTAGGCCACAGGACGATCAAACCCCGATATTTGCACTGTTAACGAAACCCTTACCCCCGGGCCTTCTGGAGTGGAAACGGGACTTAACTCCACCTGTTTTTCCAAATCTTCACTGGTAAAATACTCCCGCAAAAAAGGTTTAAAGGGTAGCAGGATAGTTAGATTATCCAAATTTAACTTTTGGTCTAACCATGTGCCGGGCAATAAGCCTTTGGTTTTGTGGAAATAAAGATTAGGCTCAAAAATATCTGCTGGAGTGGCAAAGATGGCATCAGAACGGCGGTGAAGATTGGGGTCAAAATTGAGTAACGGAGATGCATCAATGACATTAATTTCCTGGGGTTGTTTGGCCAGAAGACTTGGTAACTGTACTGGATCAATAATGTAAAGTTGCTTGCTAGGATTGCGACCAACCGAAGCTATTGCCCGCACATTGGAAGGAGTTTGCACCGCCTCCGCTGGATCAAGTGCTCGAAAAAGTTCTGGGGCAAGGGGAATGCCAAACGGTAGATTTTTTGTGGTGGGTCGAAAAACATTACTGGTGGTGACACCCAAATCCCTGATATAGTCGTCTATCACCCCTGAGACCCGCCCCGCTAAATCCTCATTTTGGGGATTACGCATCAAGGTACCTTTTAAATTTTCCAGCCAAGGCAACAACACTTCCTTTTGATTGGGGGCTAAGCCGTTATTGATAGGATTGGTGAAAAAGCCATTTTTAATCCAAGCAATGCGCCGACTTAAGGAATCGTGAAAATAACCCGTGGGGCAGACAATGGTGGCCGGACTGGTCATACCGATCGCCACCCCGTCTAGTTCAAACAAATACAACTCTGCCCAGGGACCATCGGGGAGCACCATCGGCAACACATTGTCCCTATCGTTGGGGCGCAATTTCCACAAACAACGGGCAAATTCCTTATCCTGATAATCCTTTAGCCGTACTTGGGTGGCAGTGATCTGAAGATTCAAGTTCTCCGCCAGGGCTAGGGCGGTCAATAAACCCCGATATTGCTCAATTAGCCAATCCCGACTGGGGTACTGCCGGTTGCGAAAAGCCGAAATTAATTGCAGAGGCCGGGACCAAGGGCTGGGGATCGAATTTACTTCCCGGTAGGCTCCCCCCTCAAACTCCAAACTATTGCCTAAGCGATTAAAGAGTCCTACTCCCTCGGCGATCCATTCCCCTGGAGCAGAACCACCGGCAAAATCTTGGTTAGTCTTGGGAAGTAGGGGTTGGTTAGCCATAGTTGGGAAGGGGTTTAAGGAGAAAAATTAGACAAGATAAAAATAAGAAAATGAAAATAACAAAAAGGTAGATAATTATTCTGTATTATTAAAGCCCAAGTAATCTTGAGTAAATTTTAAAAATTCCCAGGCATTGGTGATTTGAATTTGAGCCTCTTCACAGGAAATATAATCAGGCCTACCGTAATCCCCTAAATACTGTTCCTTATTCATAGTAAAATCCCCTCCCTCTTTATATTCTTTAGCAAGGCTGTGTCCTCATGGGCAAAGTCTGCATGTGATAAATAAAGACAGTTAACTAACTGCTCTGTCTCCAGACAAAAATCACTTAACCAATTACTATTAGCATTAATTTCTGCTACGGGATCGACTTTGCCATTTAATACCAGCAAAATATCAACATCAGAAGTGGTTTCTGCCTCTCCCCTAGCCTGGGAGCCAAAAAGAATAACTTTCGCCAATCTATCCCCATAAAGTTCCGCCAAATCAGCTCTGAGTTTTGTCAGAGTATCAGCCAGGGTAAATTGACCAGAAAAAGTGCTAGTTGCCATAATCAAAAAGCTGATTAACAGATAAATTAATGTCGGGAAATTGGGGGGAAATAATTAGATCATTGCTAGTAAGTGGACTGTCACAAATTGCCACTCGGTCAAGGGCAGGAAAAATTAAATCCCCTTCCACCAGATAGGTATCGATCATTTTTTGCCTCGGATAACATCTTCATAAAAGGATGCTAACGAACATTCCCAGTTAATGGTTTCCAGAGATAATAAATCCCCTTCTTCATAACTAATTAGTTCCCAACGCCCTTGACTATTACGACTAAAAAGATCCACTGCCATTTTATTACTGTCAATCAACAAGTACTCCATCAAACTTGGTAATTGTCGGTAACGACGAAACTTTTCACCCCGATCATAGGCCTCCGCGCTAGGGGATAAAACTTCAGCAATAAAGCAAGGAAATTGAATAAATTGCACTGCCTCTTGATCCCTGTCATCGCAACTAACCATCACATCGGGATAATGGAAAGAACTCGCCAAGGCCACTTTTACCTTGACATCGGCCATAAACACTCGGCAACCAGTGCCCCGAAGATGACTTTTTAGTAAAGTCGCCAAATTCAGACCGATTAAATTATGGGCAATGGTTCCGCCAGTCATAGCTAAAATTTGCCCATCCAGATATTCATGCCTAAATTCCTGCAGGGCTTCCCAATTTAGGTATTCTTGGGGACTTTGATAGTTAATTTCAGCATTGGCTAGCATGGTTATATCCCTCAAATGGCAAACGTTTTCCATCCCAATCTAAAGCAAGGCAAACAGAGCATGGGCTAAACCAAAAACACCGTTATCGTAACTTTTGCCCTCATCTGCCAAACGGTTCTTAATGGTATCCAGGCGATCGCCATTTTGCGCCGCTTGACTGCGTTCTTTATCAATAATTAATTGATGGAGATGTTCACGATAACCAGGGCTTTGGTTTAAATCATCCAAATGTTTTAACTGAAAAAGTTGTTCCCCATTGACGTGGGCAGAGGACACCTGTTGGGCCCATTGCAAAAACTTCCTAGCCCAGGCTGTGAGTAGATCATTTTTAGCCATTTCCTGGGCATCTTCCACCAGGGGTTTGTCCCCTTCCCCTGCCCTAAGAGCAAAAAAGTACTGGAACCAAGGAGCGCCCTTGGCAAACTTTTTACCACCCAACTTCCGGGCCGCTTCCAACTCCAAAGAAAAGTTATAGAACCAAGCGTAGGCAAAGCGCACTCCCTTACTGAGGGCTAATTTAGCGATTTCGTCATCCGGCAAGTCCGTCCAAATCAGATTATTGATATCCCCCCGACTGATGTAATGGGCCACCGTTTGCCCCATCGGTTGATCGAAACCATGGTTAGCGGCCAAGGCGGCGTACAACTCCACAAAATGGGCGCCATTTTCCTGGTTTTTACCCCCGGTGTGGGAGTCGTATCTGGTTTGGGCATTGTCCCCAATTAAATACACACTGTCGAAACAACCCTCCGACTGTTCCGTTAGATATTGCAACGCCGCTTGGGTATTGAGGGCAAAAAAGCGAGTTTCGGCAAATACGGTCTGATCTCCGTCATCGGGACGCTCAAAGGCAAAGTAGGGCAACAGCAAAGATGCGTGGATACGCACCCGGAGATTGTCCTGTTTTAATTGATTACTAACTAACTTAGCCAGGGTAGGAACCCCCGAAGCACCAGTGCCACCGAAAATACTGCCAAAGAAATGCACCACCACATCACCGCCTTTGCCAACGCCCAAATCCGTGGTCAGATTATTGAATAATTGTTGCCAGCCGCCGGCCTGGGTTTGTTGCAGACTATCTAGTTCCAACCGACTCATCACCGCTGAACCAATGGGAGGCCGGCCCCGAAATCCCACCCCTAGATCGGCATTTTGTTCCGCCGGGCTGTAGAGAGCATCAAACAATTTTGCCAAAGGGGGAGCACTGGCCCGCAAAGCCTGTTTGTTGAAAACTGCCGCTAGGTTAGTGTTGTGAATTTGATCCCCCAGGGGATTCCAGGTACCGTAGTGGAAAAATTGCCCGTCCATTAAAGGACTTTTCCCTTGACCAAAGGCTTTTTGGGCATCGTCAGCAGTGCGGAAATTTACCCCAGTCCTTTGGGAGTTGCCGTTGGAAGTGTCCGCATCGACTAATAAAATTCTTAGTTCCGAGTTCTCACCGTACAGGCCTAGGGAATGGAGAAAGATGGCCGCTTCGACACATTTGGCTCCACTGCCGCCCACACCGATGGCATAGATTTTTCGCATGGTCTAAGCTCTAACCTCCATAAATTTTGCGTAACAACATTGACCCCGGTGGCACGTAGCGCATGGATTTGGGGGTAGCCAGGGCCGTGGGCAGCCAAAAAATTAACAACACATCGACAACAATGAAGCCCAGTAGCCAGAAGAAGGGTTCTAGGTTACGGGTGTCATCAAACCAACCGTTGAAGAAACTTAGACCCACTAGGGCTAGCATAGTCACCACACCGAGGAGAATGGCGAGTATCCACCAGAGGCCGCCGGTGCTCAGTACGTCTTGAGCCCTGGTGAAACTACCATTGAGGGCTTTGGCAATCCAGAATAGGAGTAGCATTGCCCCTAGGGCATAAACCAGGTAAAGGGTGGGAAATAATATCTCTGCGGCCCATTTGTCCAAGTTACCCCGGGATAAGCTCAAAGGCAGTCCGCTTCCGCCCAATAGCCATGGTTGTAGCCCAAAAATCACCATGGTGGCGATCGCCACTGTCACCACAAGGGCCACTATCTCCGCAATTTTCATAACCCCTATCCTGACGAACTAATACGTGAAGATTAGCAAAAATTTTGATTAAGTAAGCTAATAGTGACTATAGCCGAGACAAAACTTAACAGCGTCCTGGTCATTGGCCACGGCCCCCCGCAATCCCGACACGAAAAGTAGTAAATTTTGGGTTTTGGCACCGTTAGGATTACCGATGTCCATGTCCCAATCCTGCCACACCGCTTGATCCAACTGGCGATCGCCAAGGGTGACGTAAACCAGTTTGCCTTGTCCCTGGGGTAACTTGTTGCCATCAAAAACGGCAGTTAATAAAAGGCGGGCATCCTCTCCCCCTGGATTTTGAACAATTTCTGCTTTTTTCACTGACACAAAGGGTTCAGACACATTGAAAAGATCTGGGGTTAGCTCTCCGCCAGTGAGGGAAACGGTACTTTTAGAAGGAATATTCAACTCTAAAAGAGGCAAAGGGGTGGAAGAATTTTCGCCACAATTGCTTTGTTCGAGCATGAGCCAATCCCTCTCCTGGTCTTGGTTTGGCCTTTGTCTATCCACAGAACCAATTTCAATGACGCATTCCTGGATATCATCTTTGAAAGAACTATTGTCCAGGGTGACTGTATCCCCTTGCCCCAGTTCAAAGGCGGAGGCTCGAAAGGCCTTATTCACATCCAGGGGAAGCCGACGGAATTCCTTCACCATTTCATCCACCGTGTCCTGGGGCCCAGTCATCAAGATGAAAAATGGTCGGCCTTTTTGGTCCACATCTTGGCCAGCGGTATTGTAAACAAAGGTGGGATAACTAGCGTTGGCAGAGTACACATTGCCCCGAAACTGACTACGAACCCCTAAAAGTACGGCCTTGTAGTTGGGATTGGCTTTTAGTTCTTTGCTAATCAACCCAGAAATTTGCCCCACTGCGGCATCGTCGGGCTCCAGGTCGGTGAGTAAAATTTTTAGACTACGGGGAGCGGTGGGATTGTCGCTATCCTCTTCACCATTGTCATTTTCTGGAGCTGGATTTGCTCCATTAGTGGTCTCGGTTGCTAATTCATAAAGTTGCCCCAAGGTACTGGAAACACAGGGATAGTCGGCAGTAGGTTGATCCCGACGACAATAAAAGGGTGCTTTACTAGCGGCAAGGAATTGAGCCGCTGAAATAGATTGGGCTTGGTTAATGGTGTCATTGCTCCCCACCCGCCAGTAGGAAGTGGGCAGATTTTTGTTTTGTAGCAGTGTGTGCAAAGAGGCGATCGCCTGGCCGTAGCGACTACCGGGTTGGCTGACAAACCCTACCATGGACTCACTGGCATCCACCCCCACTAGCACATTCAGGTTTTCAAAGGGCCCCGGGGCCTCTTGCTGTTCTGTCCTCCGATCGCCTAGTTGTTCCGTTTCCACACAGGGCAAACCTCCCCTTTGACCACAACCAGCTAACGCCAGAACTAACACCGAGAAGAGAATCCAGCTTTTCACACCAAAACCCAGAAAAACAATAATGGAAATGATTCATCAGAACGAGAGTTCGGCCATTAGCCTAGGGCACTGTTTTGCATAAATCAAGCGGCTGCGGCTCGCCCTCCATAACTTCAATTCTAGGCGAGAGTTCCTTGGGTGATCCTATCGAGATTCCATAGACTGTGGGCAGCAAGTCAAAGGTTTGCCAGCCTCGCAAAGAGTGTTTTCAAAGCCCCCCATTTAGTTGAGGCTTTTTCTAAACCTTTTTAGTTGAGACAATAATCGGGAATGCAGTTTTGTTCCATATATTCATGGTACTTTTGAATTTGTTCATCACATTGGCCCTGGGTCCAGCCACAGTGGTCCATTAATGTTTGGCAAATGCCGGCCAGAGCGCTAAAGCCGTAATCGTCCGTCACCATGGCGATCGCCGTGCGTCGTCGGCAAATATCCACCAAGGTATGGGCCATTTCTGCTTGGACGGCAAAAACCGCCTGAGCTTTAATATCTGGCAAGGAAGGAATAATCCGTTCCCCCAACTCCGGTGCCCCATGCACTAAAGCCAAAACTTCTCCTGCCCTGGCACCGTAAACACAAAATAAATGCTGAATAGAATGGCGTTCCAGGCGATCGCCGTATTTATCCATGCCAGTTTCCAAGGACAGGGAATAGGCCTCTGCCCCTGGTAAGGGCTGTCTCTTATACACA
>NZ_JADEWJ010000224.1:0-6720 GCF_015207725.1 Synechocystis sp. LEGE 06083 | reverse complement strand
TAATCACACTGACGGGAAAGCCAAATTTTTGGCAACGGGCTTCCTCGCTGGCCAATAACTTTTCCCAACCTAAGTGGCTGTAAAATCCAGTAACTTCATCCCGCTCCGTTAAAAATTGCTGTTGTTCCTCCCGTCGGGAAGCCATCTCTGCCTTCAGGAAAAAGTCCAGAATAGTGCTGAGTAATTTGGCAATCAATTCCACTAGGGGCAATTCATCGGCCAAGTTATCCGGCTGGGGTTGGGGATCAATGGCACAAAGGGTGCCAAACAGAGCACCGTTGCCGTAGGTGATGGGCACCCCTACATAGGCTCCAATGGGGACCTGTTGGGCGATAGGGGCGTTGCGATAAACCTCCACCAAATCAGATTGGGGGGCGATATGGGGTCCTTCTCCCCTCACCATACGGGAACAAAAGGAATCAGGCCAATGGAAAACATCCCCCTTTTGGACCCCATAGCCATGGTCCTCTGCCTGGAGCACAATCCAATCGTCCAACTCAGTGCGGGTAATCATCCACAGGGAAAGACCCATGCGCTGGTGCAAATAGGTCAAAGCCGCCTGGGCCGCACTATCGAAGTCGGAAAAAGAATGGGTGGTAAACATGGCTTGAAGTGTGCTGTAGATATGCTCTATCTTTCTTTGGCCCTGGATGTCAATCTTGCTACCAACGGGGGCTTAGGTCACAAAACCTCCCCGAAGGAAGGTTTAGCACCACCTTGACCGAACTGGGTTTGGCTAAGCCTACAGGTCACCGCCCCGGAAAGCGAGCACAAAAACCACGGCGGGCCCAGCAATGACAATCAGCCCCAGAAAAGTCAACTGAAAAATAGGTTCTAAATTGAGTGCGGCAAATAATTCCATAATTTCTCCTGTTAAAAACTGCTGGCTAGACTCAACGTAAGCAAGGATAATAAAACCAATGTCTATAATAGCTGGGTTGGTTTCGTCCCCTGGACTTGCCGTCATAAAAATACATAAAGTTATGTGAAGAAGGAGACTGGCCATGGCAACTTGGTATTGCATGCAGGGGTGTGGCGCTTGTTGTAATCTCACCCCAGAGGACCGGCCGGAGTTGGCTGAGTATCTTACCCCGGAGGAGTTGACCCTTTACCTCAGCCTAGTGGGGGAGGATGGTTGGTGCATTAATTACAACCACGGCGATCGCCTCTGCCAGATTTATCCAGACCGGCCTAGTTTTTGCCGGGTGAAGCCGGATAACTTTGCCCGGATGTTTGCCATTGCTCCGGCGGAGTTCGACGAGTTTGCTAGCCATTGCTGTGAAGAACAGATTGAAGGAGTTTATGGCCCCCGGAGTGGGGAGCTAAAAAGCTATCAACAGGCATTGCCCGCCGTGGCAGAATCAATCTGAATCTGGTCAAACGGGATCTAATAATTCAAAGAAGCGGTAATGGGCGAGACCGTCTAGAATGCCCGCAGCGTAACGTTTTTCAGAAAAATAAATTGGCTCAATTTCCCCTAGGTTAGAGAGTTCCTCGTGGTGACGGTTGGCGACAACGACGGAAAGGGTATTGCCCCGCATCATGTCCTCATCTGCCCCCGACCCCCCGGCAGTGAAAACGTGCTCCAGGGAAATGTTCCACTGTTGACTTAACCAACGCACTGCGTAGCCTTTGGAAGCGCGGATGGGCAAAATATCCAGAAATTGGCCAAAGGAAATAATTGTGTTAACGGTCTGTTCCCCTTTATGCAACAGTTGCCGGATTTCTTCCAAACTGGGGGCGATCGCCCCGTCGTAGAAATAGCTAATTTTATAGGCACTCAGTTCTTCTTTAGGTTGGAGCGCCAAACCAGGCAATTCCCCCAAAAGGCGCATAATGGCGTTACGATTCCACAAATAATCAATGTGATGACGCCAACTCTGGTCGGGGATCAAATCCGGGGAAGAATAAATTTCCGTCCCCATGCTGGTGATCAACATATCCGGTTGGGGAATGCGATACTCCCGCAAAATTTTCAACACGGAATCCAATCTTCTCCCAGTGGCAATGCAAAATCCGACATTTTTACGATGTTGATAAAGCACCTCCAGCAATTCATCCAAAGTTTGGCGATCGCCTGGTAGTCCCCCCTCTAATGCCCCCAGTAAATTTTGGTCCAAACTAGTGACCAAGGCACCGTTATAGTACAAAGTCCGCCGCCGCTTTAGATCACTCCGTTTCAGGACGGAAGTCTGTTGCATTAGAGCATTAAGGGCATCCAAGTAACTGTCAACGTGGGAATGCCAGGAATAGTGACGCTTAACCCCCTCCAGACCCCTAGTGGATAAAACTCGCCATTGTTCGCTTTCGTTTAATACGCTCAATAATTTATTGACAATATCCGTCTCGTCCAGAGGGTTGATCAGATAACCGTTCCGACAGTTTTTGATGATATCCACCGGGCCACCATCCTCCGTGGCCAGAATGGGCACCCCACTGGCCGCTGCCTCAATCAGAGTTAAACCAAAGGGTTCTGTCAACGCCGGGTTGATAAATACCCCCTGGGACAAAGCGGTGAGGCGAAACAGATCGTACACATCTTCCGGCTGATTGTGCTTGGGGTAAGCCACTTTGCCATAGAGGTCGTAGCGGTCAATGGTCAACAGTAAGTCCGTCAACACTTCCCGGGGCCCCATATCCAAATCCGTAATATCATCCCGATTGCCCGCCACAATGACCAAATTAGCCCGGGCTTGCAACTCCGGTGACTGGCCATAGGCCTCGATCAACGTGTGGATATTCTTGCGGGGATCCGGTCGGGACAGGGCCAGAATAATGGGCTGACGGGGTTCGCGCAAAAATCGACATAGCTCCGTCACAATGGGGCTTTCCCACTCGTCTCCCTTGGGGGGATAAAACTTTTCCAGATCGGTGCCGGGGGGAATGACCAACATCTGGTCTGGTTGGTAATAGTCATACTGGGCATACTGTTCCGCAATTTCTTGATGGGTACTGGTAATTACCCTTGCCGCTGACCCTAGGGTTTCTTCCTCAGCGTTAATCCGTCGGGCCATGTTGTAACGGCTTTCAATTTCGTCCGCTTTGATGCCGCTGAGTAGGAGACGAGTGCGCTTACTACGCCCCAGGGAGTGGCCTGTGTGTACCAAAGGAATGCCCAATTGGTGGGAAAGTCTGGTGCCCACATAACCGGCATCGGCATAGTGACTATGGATGACATCGGGTAATTCGGGCTGTTCTTTCAGATAGCCTAGGGCGTGGTCAGCAAAATTATCCAAATAATCCCAGAGCATTTCCTTGGCAATATATTCCTCCGGACCGCATTCAATCCGGACAATCTGGGCCCGATCGCCGATCTTTTCCCGAGGCTGAGCGTAGTCTTCATCTACCCTGGGGTCTTTCACCAAACGGGTCATTAAATCCACCCTAGCTACCTGGGGATTTTTAACTAAGGCCCGGGCCAGTTCCAGCACATATTTAGTTTGCCCACCGGTATCCGCGTCTCTGCCTAGTTCCAGATCCCCTCCCCGAATCAATCCATGAATGCTAATTAGTAAAATGTATTTTGATGAATAGCTCATAAGTCTTACAAGTTACTATAATCGATCACCAGCGATGCCACAGGTTACCATGGTGATGATTTTAACGGCTGAAACTAATTAACTTTTTCGGTTTGCCCTTGTTAGAATGCTCCCAATCTCTGTCTAAATTTGCCGATGACCTATGTTAACTGGTCGGCCCTGGCCGAAATTTCTGAGTTGGAACCCTATTTTGCTGAAGATTTTTCTGGCTTTCAGCAACAAATTGAACAACATTTGCCTGGATTGATGGCGATCGCCCCTGAAGAATTGGATAACTTAGCGGTTTTGCGGGTGCTGGAAGTTTGTAATGGTTGTTTGCAATGGGCTTTCCGTCGCCAAGATGAACATTGTTTATCGGTGGAACAAACTCGGGAATGTATGCAAACGGTAATTGGTTTTATTAAGGTTAAAAAAATTACCTGTCCCAGTGGCAAAATCATTACTTTTACCCCGGAGATCGAGCAATTAATGGAGGAGACAACCCAGCTTTATCGTCAGGCTTTCAAACAAAATAATCAAACCGCTAAACAGGAATATTACGCCTATTCCAGCGCCCAATTCATTGCCTATGGTGGCGATCGCCTCGGCTGGGCCCAAGACCTAGTGGAAAAGGAATTTAGCTCTCTGTTCACTCCCCATTTTATCCTGCGGGGGAAAAGGTACATTGCTCCCTATCTACAGGCCATTACACCCTAGGCTGTACTCCGATTAAATAATCAGACTAGGGGCATCATTTAATTTCTTTAGCAACCAACTTCCCAACTCAAAGTAGAAGGTCGGGGTCGAGCAAAAAGACAGTCAGTTTTTCCGACTTTTCTTCCACCAACATTACATGGCTAGCAGATTGGAGCGTGTCATTTTGGCGATAGGAATCGGGCAATTGACGAATTTGTTGGGGCAACACATCCAGTAACGTGGGAGCATTATTAACCAAGAGACAAAATTCTTCCCCACTCCGATTTTTAGTCAAGATAAAATACTGTTTCGTTTGGGCCGTCGGGGGCTGGGGCACCCCAAAAAAGCGACGATATAGGTCCACCATGGTGACAGAACGGTTTTCTAGGTTAACCAATCCTGTGGCCGACAGACCAGTGCCATGGCTGGGGCCATGGGGCAAAATTTTTACCACCAGGGCAATGGGTAGGGCCAGGTTAAGTTTTCCCACAGCAAAAAGGAGAAACTTTTCCGGTCGAACAGAGGGGGCAGAGGGCTGACCGACATGAACAGGGGCATCAACGGAAGAGGAATAGAACGCCATATTTTGCAAGCGAGAAAATAATAACTTTTAACTACTAACTGCTAACCGATACCTGACCAGCGGCCAGGAGTTCCTCCACCGCCCCAAGGAACTGTTGCTCAATGTAAGGTTTGGTGAAGTAGGCATTGGCCCCCAGGGTCTTGGCCAATTGTCGGTGTTTATCGCTGCCGCGGGAAGTGAGCATGGCCACTGGAATTTTGAGCAGTTCAGCATTGCGACGTCTTTGCCCAAGAAACTCAAAGCCATTGAGGTTGGGCATTTCCACATCACAAATAATCAAATCCACTTCCCCCGTTTGGGCTAGGGTCTTCAGGGCTTCCTGGCCATCCTTAGCTTGTATCACCCGATAACCAGACCTTTCCAGGGTGAAAGCCAGAGTCCGCCGCAGCGCCGCCGAATCATCCACCACTAAAATGGTTTTGGCCCTCCGCCCTGGGGTGGGGATCGACTCTCCTCCTGCCTCCGCCATGGCCAAATTATCTGTGCCCTTTTGCCAATGCCATTCCAACAGCAGTGCTCCATTCACCACCGGGATTAAGGTGCCATCGGCCAAAATAGTGGCTCCATAAAGGTAAGAAGGGGCAGGCAACAGGGACGCAAAGGGTTTGATCACCAATTCCTGTTCCGTCACCAAGCGGTTCACCTCTAGGGCGTAATATTGCTGACCGAGCCGGAGTAACACCAGGGGCAAGTGCCAATTGTCCGGTTGGGGCACCGTGGTTAATAGCTTGCTGGTTTGTCGCTCCGATAAAGGACACTGATAGGGCAGTAATTGGGCCAAGGAATAAATCGGGATAGTCAATTGTTGCCAATGGAGAAAACGTTGCCCCCCACTAGTTTTGAGTTGTTCCGCCGTCGGCACCATCAATTCCGCCACACTATCAGAAGGAATGGCGATCGCCGTCAGGGCTCCCTGGTCCTGCCCCACCAAGCACACCAACAACTTAGCAATGGTGAGGGTCAAGGGTAAACGCAAGGAAAACACTGTTCCCCGGCCGGGGCGAGAAGACACCACAATGGTTCCCTTCAGAGCCTGCAACTGTTGCCGTACCACATCCAGCCCCACCCCCCGGCCCGAAAGCTCGCTCACCTGGTCCGCCGTGGAAAAGTTTGGCTCAAAAATCAAATTATTAATCTGCTCTGTCCCCAATCTTTGCCCCTGTTCCTCACTAATCAAGCCCCGTTCCACAGCCCGCCGGAGAATCTTATCCCGGTTGAGTCCACCCCCATCATCCCGCATTTCAATAATGGTCTGATTACCCTGGTGATAGGCATGGATCTCAATGGTGCCCGTGGCCGGTTTCCCCGCCGCCAAACGGGTATCAGTATCCTCAATGCCATGGTCAAAAGCATTGCGGAGTAAATGGAGCAGGGGATCATAGAGCTTCTCCAGGGCCAAACGATCAACCAACACCCCCGTGCCATGGAGTTTGATCTGCACCGGCTTATTAAACTTACTGGCCATATCCCTGAGCAAACGGGGAAAACGCTGTAGAATTTCTCCCAGGGGTAGCATCCGGGCCCACATCAGCTCGTCCCGCAGGGAAAATAGCATCTGCTTTTGGGCATCCACTGTCTGATTGGCCGCCCTGGAAAATAGCACCACATCATCCACCGCCTCTTCCAACTGCATCATTTCTTCCAAAATTTCCTGCAACTGGGCCGAGAGGGTACCATAGGAATCCATCTCCAACGCATCAAAGGTGTGGTCTAGCCACCCCTGGGGTCGCGGCTGGGCCCGTAGCATAGTCTCCCCTTCCGGCCGGATGGCCAACTGGTCCGCCAACTGCCTCAACTTCAAAGCCATGGTTTGGAAGGTGCCGAAACGTTGCCCCAGGGCCCCCACCGCCGTTTGCAATTGCTGATTTTGCAAAGAGAGGCTATTGCGATTAATGGCCAATTCCCCCACCCAATTATTCCTGT
>NZ_JADEWJ010000223.1:0-6749 GCF_015207725.1 Synechocystis sp. LEGE 06083 | reverse complement strand
CTCCGCACCTTTGCTGAACAACGTCCCCGGGAATTATTTCCTCCCTACGATTTACCAGGTACAACTTTGTTTTGGGAATTCTGCCAAGAAGTTATCGAGCGGTGGCAATTGCGGAACCTGGTTTATCCTGCCCAAATAAAGGAAATAGAGCCCCTACAACACCAAAATCGCCAGCGGTTTCGTCTTTGGTTAGCGGATGGTCAATCAATACTGACCCGTAGGGTAGTGTTGGCGATCGCCGGAGGGAAACCCCAAATCCCAACCTGGGTGGATCAGATTTCGTCTTCTTACCCAACCCATGCCCTTATGCACTCGGAAAAAATAGACCTGAGAACCATGCATCTGGCGGGGGAAAAAATTCTTATCATCGGTAGTGGCCTGACCAGCGGTCATTTGGCGATCGGGGCGATTAAACGGGGTGCCAAGGTACTCATGATGGCCCGGCGGAAATTTTACGAGAAGCTTTTTGATGCGGAGCCGGGCTGGCTAGGTCCGAAATATTTGAAAGGTTTTTACGCTGAACCAGATTGGCATAAACGCTGGCAATTGATTCAAACGGCCCGCAATGGAGGTTCCCTCACCCCTGCGGTATTAACCCATCTACGTCGCCTGGAAAAAGAAGGGTCACTGACTTTCTATGAAAATTGCGAAGTTAGCCAAGCCCAATGGCGAGAAAACCATTGGCAGGTGAGTTGTCATTATCCTGGGGCTCATGATTGTGTGGCCCATTTAGGGATTAATCGTATTTGGCTCTGTACAGGTAGCACTATTGACGTTAGAAAATGGCCCCTGTTGAAGGAAATCCAGACCAACTATCCTGCGTCAATAATTAATGGTCTACCAGTGTTGGATTCTGCCCTACGCTGGCCTGGTTGCAACTTACACATCATGGGAGGAGCCGCCGCTCTCCAACTCGGCCCTGTGGCCCGTAACTTAGCCGGGGCTAGAATGGCGGGCGATCGCCTGGTAGCTCGTTTATGAAGACCAAAGACCATTGGGAGTCCTTGAAAAAAAGACGATCTCAAACGTCATAACCAAACAAATTGGGATTAACTTCTGTTAAATTAATATCCCCCAAACCATATTCCGCCCAGCGTTGACTGACCTGTTCCGCCATGGCTTGATCCGATTCCAATACCTCGCCCCATTCGTGATCCGTTTCCGGGGGAATTTTGGTGGTGGCATCAATGCCCATGCGTCCCCCCAATCCAATTTTTTCGCTGGCAAAATCGAGACTGTCAAAGGGGGTTTCCGGCAAAATAAATACGTCCCGCACTGGATCCACCTTGGAACTGATGGCCCAAACCACCTGGCGGGGATCGCGGATATTAATACTCTTATCCACCACAATGACAAATTTGGTGTAGGTAAATTGGGGCAGAGCACTCCAAAAAGCGAGGGCGGCCCGTTTAGCCTGGCCGGGATAGGCCTTATCAATGGAAATAATGGCCGCTTTATAGCTCAACGCCTCCATGGGCAAAAAGAAGTCGGTAATTTCCGAAACCTGTTGCCGCAAAATAGGAGTGTAAATACGGTTCAAGGCGATCGCCATCATGGCCTCTTCCTTGGGGGGACGGCCGCTAAAGGTGGTCAGGTAAATGGGATTTTTGCGATGGGTCAGGCAATGGAAGCGCACCAAGGGGGAATCTTCTACGCCGCCGTAGTAACCCATGTGGTCCCCAAAGGGGCCATCCGGTAACATTTCTCCTGGGGTAATGGTACCTTCCAAGACAAATTCTGAATCGGCAGGCACTTCCAAATCCACAGTTTTACATTTGGCCAGGGCCACCCCAGAACCACCATATAAACCAGCAAATAACCATTCCGACAAATCCACCGGGATTGGTGTGGCCGCCGCCATAATAATTAAGGGATCTACCCCCAAGGCGATCGCCACTTCCAGCTTTTTACCCTGCTCCGCCGCTTTCCGTAAATGCCTGGCCCCTCCCCGCACCGATAACCAATGGACAGTCATGGTGGTTTGAGATTGCAATTGCAGACGGTAAACCCCCACATTGGGCGTACCGGTTTCACAATCTTTGGTAATAACTAGCCCCAGGGTAATAATTTTGCCCGCATCACCGGGGTAGGGACGGATGAGGGGAATTTGGTTTAAATCTAAATCTTCGCCATCGATGATAACTTCTTGGCAAGGGGGGAAAAAGTTACGGCCAGGCTTTGCTTTGAGGACATCGAATAAGACTTTGCCGAAATCGATCGCCTGGGAAATTTTCTTCGGCGGTTTAGGTTGTTGTAACAGGGCTAACTTTCTGCCCAAATCTTCCAATTCCAGGGGATGCTCCATATTCATCGCCCAACAAATGCGCTCCACCGTGCCCATTAAATTCACTGCCACCGGGAAGGGGGAACCCTTGACATTTTCAAACAACAGCCCTGGGCCACCGGCCTGCAACATGCGGTTGGCGATTTCCGCCACTTCCAAGTTGGGATCCACCTCAGCGGTAATGCGGCGCAACTGCCCCCGTGCTTCCAACAACTGGATGAATCCCCGTAAATCTCTGGCCATGGCAGTTAAAAAACTATACTTTCCATATTTAATACTAACAGACTTTAGCTGCGAAAATAAGCTATAATCTTCTCGTGGATTATTTTTATATTTTCTTTTAAAATGTCTTATCAATCAAATGATTTGGCTAAGTACCTTTCAAATATTTTAATAAACATTATCAAAATTTATCCGGAATACTTGCTCGAAAAATACAAAAAGTATGATTGGAGTAGTGAGAAAACATCGCAGATCATTACAAAATACTTTTCTGATCATCTTAATAATTTAGTTGATAATGGAGAAGATAATTTTTTTCTAAATATTAGCTTATCCATTTTTCGTAAATTTCTAGTACCATTTAGCTTAAGTGATAAAGATGTTATTGATTTATGCATAAAAAATAAATTAAGCGAACATGGCAAACACTTAGATAGCAAATCTGAGAATTTAGGATTTTCGGTTCTTTTAATTGACATCGAAAATATTTATCTGGATGTTACAGAAGAAGACTTAATCAAAAAACTTAGTAGGCATTCTTTAAAACACCACTTAGCTTTTGGTAATTGGAAAAAATTAGGAAATAAAGATGAAGAGCTACACAAAAGGGGATATGAACTATTTCATGTACCTTCAGGCAAAAATAATGCAGATCAAAGAATGACAAATATAGGAGCTTTTATTTGCCTAAATTATCCTGATATAAAAGAGATTTTTGTTTGTTCTTCAGATAAAGACCTTGAAATTCTATGCAGTTTTTTGTCTCAAAAAAATATTGTGGTCTATCAGGTTTTCCGACAAATCAATAATTTATGCATTAAAAATCCTGAAACGAATGAAATTTTGTCATATCCCATTATTTCTAGTGAATCTTCCAATGAAAAAATTATTGATCTAAAAACATTAATCGAAGAAATAAAATCTATTATTCGTGAAGTGACAAATCAGGCATCACAACAGCAATGGGTTACACTGAGTCAGGTTTCAACTATATTTTATCGTAAATTTGGATTAAGTCTTAACGATGTTGTTAAGCATCATTTTCCTGGAAAAACAGCAAAATTTATATTTTTGGAATATAAGAATTACTTCGTTGTCCATGATCCACCGGAATCTAAAGATATTTTTATTGCATTGTTTAATTTTAACAAAGAATCTTCTGAATTCATCACTCAAAATAGTCAAGATTCTTTGGAAAACAAGTTTGTTAAAATCATAAAAGAAGAGATTAAAAACAATAAAAATAAAAAAGTTGAAATAGGTTATGCTGCCTCCAAATTTGCTGGAAAGTACAATATTTCAATCACTAAAGCTCTTAAGAATGCCAGTCGTCCTGGTAACTATAAAGCTTTTATTAACTCAATATCAGTACTAGAACTCATAAATGAGGGTGGACGTTGTTTTATCCGCTTACGCTAGAAGCTAAAAATAGTCTATTAAATACATCAATTAAAATTGTTGAAAACTTTCCATCCCCTCACGGCGATCGCCGTCACTCCCCAAGCCGTTAAATTGCTTCTACCCGTGGCGGAAACGTTGACGGGAAAATTACTCCTATCAGAATCCTTGGCTGAGGAATTAAACCTTGGTGGCAATCCCGCCGTAGAAACCTATGACCATTCCCTGGCCATGGCCATTGAGGAAAGGTGGAGTACCCATAAAGCTTTGATTTTCAGTTTAGCAACGGGGGCCGTAGTCCGCTTAATTGCCCCTTTATTGCATGATAAACAGACCGATCCCGCTGTGGTGGTGGTGGATGCCATGGGCACATCGGTGATTAGCTTGCTCAGTGGTCATCAAGGTGGCGGCGATCGCCTGGCGGAGATAGTGGCAGAACAGTTGCAGGGAAAGGCAATTCTGACTGGTGGAGCTAATGGCTTAGGGCAAATTGCGGTGGATTGTTTGGGCATTCCCTTCGGTTGGCGGAGGGGAACAGGGGATTGGACAGCGGTCAGTGCGGCTTTAGCTAGTCAAAAACCGGTGGCAGTGCAACAAACGGCGGGGTCAACTTTGTGGCAAGGGTATTTACCCCCAGGCCATGGTTTTAATTTTTCTGGAACGGAGGCAACGGCGGCAACCCTGGCCATTACCGTTCAAGACAATCTTCCTGAACACCAGGGGCACCCCATGGCTCAATGGCATCCCCGACTGCTATGGGTGGGTATCGGCTGTGTGCGGGGCACCGATTTAGCACTGTTGGAAAAAGCTTTGCTAGAGGTTTTAGCTAGGGAAAATTTCAGTCCCCTGGCGATCGCCGGCCTGGCCAGTGTGCATTTAAAAGCGGACGAAGTAGGAATGCAGCAATTGGCCCAAAAATATGATTTACCCTTTGTTACTTTTTCCGCCAAACAGTTAGCGGCCCAGTCTGTGCCCAATCCCTCCGCTGTGGTTAACCAGGAAGTTGGTACCCCCAGTGTGGCGGAAGCGGCGGCCCTCACGGCGACCCAGGTTTATGGCGAAGGAGGAAAACTGATTGTCGAAAAAGTCATTGTCAAACAGGATCAACAAGCCGTGACAGTGGCGATCGCCCAGGGAAAACGGGAATATATCGGTAAACCGGGGCAGTTATGGTTGGTGGGTACAGGGCCTGGTGAATTGAGCCAAATTTCCCCCGCCGCCCGCACGGCCATTCGAGAAGCGGATGTGCTCATCGGTTATGGACTTTATTTAGATTTGATTGACCCCCTCCGCCGTCCCGGACAAATTTGCGAAACTTTTCCCCTCACCCAGGAACGGCAACGCTGTCAGCGGGCTATTGAATTGGCCCAATGGGGCTTAACGGTGGCGGTGTTATCCTCCGGGGATTGTGGCATTTACGGCATGGCCGGGTTAGTGTTGGAGGAATTAGAAAAAGTTGGCTGGGATGGACAAACCCCGGGAGTAGAGGTTTTTCCTGGCATTAGTGCGTTCCAGGCCGCAGCAGCCCGGCTGGGTGCCCCCCTGATGCACGACTTTTGTGCCATTAGCCTGAGTGATTTACTTACCCCCAGGGAAAAAATTTTGCAACGGTTAACGGCGGCGGCCCAAGCAGATTTTGTCACCGCTTTGTACAATCCCAAATCCCAAAAGCGTACTGTACTAATTGAGCAAGCCCAGGCCATTTTCCTGCAATGGCGATCGCCAGATACTCCGGTGGCCCTGGTGCGTTCCGTATATCGACGGGATGAGACCATTGTGCGGACCACATTGGCCGAAATGTTGAACTTTCCCATTGATATGCTGACGGTGGTGCTGATCGGCAACAGTAACACCTACAATTATCACGATTATTTGATTACCCCCCGGGGCTATTATGCTAATGCCTAGGGGAACGCAGTCGGTTATCGGAGCGGCGTCAGCTGCCCCCTAGCCCCCTAATTTTCAAGGTACCCTGGATGGAAGTGAGTGTGTTGACTGGGAGTATTTTCCAATGAAGCTGGTGAAGGATGTACAACTGAGGCGCTATACCCCCCCCACCTGTACTTTAGAGCTGTGGCAAACTCGACGGGTGTGGCAAAGAACCCCCCAAACTTTGCCGCCGGATTATCGGTTTGCGCTTCACTTTGACGATCCCCGCTTGCCGGAAGTAGAACAACTAACCTTGTCGGGCACACCGGAAGAATTGGAAACCCTGGCTGTAGCGGTGGAATCTTACCTCCAACAACGCCTGAGCCCCTGCGCTTCCCTGGAACCAAGCACCTATCCGGAACCGATATTTAATGCCGACGGTGAACCATCTTTTTGCCTCCGGCCCCAGGGGTCATGGAGCCATGAACTATTGGGCATGGGGGCCCCCGTAATCCTCAATACTTCCCAGTTGTACGATCTAATGTTGGCCCTGGAAAGTTTTCGTCTCCAGGACCTAGAACCCAGTCGGATGCCCCCAGCCATTGCCGGGGAAAAGTTACCTCAGGGATTAATAGTGGGAGGAGTAATGGCGGCCGGTGGTGTGCTGGCGATCGCCATGGCGACCCTATGGATGCGGCAACCCCAAGGGGTCAACAACGAAAATGCGCGACATCATGGGTGCCACAGCCATCGGCGTGGCCCGCAGGGACCGTCACAGATAGTAATCCAGCTCTTCTTGCGCCTTAAGCAAGTCACGCATTTCGACAGCATCATCGCCATAAAAATACACAAGGCCCCAATGCGTGCCGAACGCCGTTCGCTTGGTTACCTTTTGCGCATGTGGCGGGTTAAGTTCGTGAAAGTCAAAATAGGGATGGCTCTCGGTCTGTGGGGGGATTTCCAGATTGCTGACCAC
>NZ_JADEWJ010000222.1:0-6766 GCF_015207725.1 Synechocystis sp. LEGE 06083 | reverse complement strand
AGGTGGGGGTGACTTGAACGGTAAACACTCCCGCTGAAGTTTCCGTAATTGTCCCAATCTCAATAATTGCCGTGCCGGCATTGTTAAAGTCGGTACCACTAACTGTGCTGGCATTGATGTCTTCACTGAAGGTAACCGTGTAGGTCAGGGTGTCACCAACGGTGACTAAATTGTCTGCATCTCCATCGTTAATATTTATGAGTATCGGAGCTGTTGTGTCAGGGACAGCATTAACCGTGACGGTGTCATTATCTTGGACAGGAACAGTTAAAGCATTTCCTGCCACATCCTCAATTACAGCACCGCTTGGAATACGGAGAGCGATAGTACCTGTGGTGCTAGGAGTTACTTGAACGGTAAACACTCCCGCTGAAGTTTCCGTAATTGTCCCAATCTCAATAATTGCCGTGCCGGCATTGTTAAAGTCGGTGGCACTGACTGTGCTGGCATTGATGTCTTCACTAAAGGTAACCGTGTAGGTCAGGGTGTCACCAACGGTAACTATATTATCTGCGTCACCATCATTGATACTTACAACTATCGGAGCTGTTGTGTCAGGGACAGCATTAACCGTGACGGTGTCATTATCTTGGACAGGAACAGTTAAAGTATTTCCTGCCACATCCTCAATCACAGCACCGCTTGGAATACGAAGAGCAATAGTACCCGTGGAGGTGGGGGTGACTTGAACGGTAAACACTCCCGCTGAAGTTTCCGTAATTGTCCCAATCTCAATAATTGCCGTGCCGGCATTGTTAAAGTCGGTACCACTAACTGTGCTGGCATTGATGTCTTCACTAAAGGTAACCGTGTAGGTCAGGGTGTCACCAACGGTAACCACATTATCTGCGTCACCATCATTGATGCTTACAACTATCGGAGCTGTTGTGTCGATTACCAAGTTTTTGTTACTACCCAGGGAATTGGTAGTTCCTGGAGCCGACAAAGTCAGGACGGCATCGTTGTTTGAAGAGTCTCGAATTGTCCCACTATTAAGCGATAAGGCTAAGGCATTAATATAGTCGAGATCTGTACTCGTATCTCCTGTCTGCACTATGTAGCTAAATTTTAATGTATTTGTTCCTGAACCAGTAAGGTAGTCGATGGTTCGATCTGTAGTTCCAGTTTCAAGGGTTAGTTGAGGAGTTCCTGTGACATTAACCACTTCGCTAAAAGCAACTTGAATGCTAATTACGTCTCCGGCGTTGTAGATTCCATTGGGAGTCAAAGAAGTTACATCTGTAACACTGGGGGCAGTTGTTTCAATTAGATTGACAGCTGTAAAAGGGCCATCAGCAAATTGGAAATTTTCAACATTGGTAATGGTGTCAGTTCCGTCTGGAGAACCACCCCTTTCATCGACAATCGTATATGTACTGCCGCTTAATGTAATGGTGTAATCGCTCCGATCGCCAGAATATTTTAGGGTATCAGCCTGATCGCCACCATCAATGGTGTCATTGCCGCCTCCCCCGGTGATGGTGTCACTGCCAGCACCACCGTTGAGGGAGTTGTTGCCGGTATTTCCCAAGATGACATTATCAAGCCCATTGCCTGTGCCGTTAATGTCACCTTTTCCCGTTAAGGTTAGATTCTCAACATTAGCGCTCGTTCCGAGATCAAAGCTGACAGAAGATATAACCGTGTCTGTCCCTTCTCCTGAATTCTCAGTAATCGTATCAGTTGTACTATCCACCACATAAATGTCGTTGCCGGTGCCGCCGACAAGGGTATTAATTCCACCTCCTCCATTCAGGGTATCGTTACCAAGACCTCCGATTAAAAGGTCATTTCCTGCACCTCCAGTCATATTGTCATTTCCTTCGCCCCCATCCACTGCGTAGCCCCCCGAAGCCGTTTCCGCAATGGTAATGAGATCGTCGCCTGCTCCAGTATTAATTAATGGTATTGCCAGGGCTAGTAGTTGAGGCTTTGATGATGTCGGCCCCTGACCCCGTGTTAATAATTTGCATACCAGCAGCAGAGGTTGCATTCACAACAACGGCATTTGTACTTGTACTGGTAATAGTCTGTGCGCCTCCAACCGATGTTGCATCGACAAATGTAAGGTTGGTACCATTGCCACTGTTGTCACCAATTACCTGTGCTCCTGCTCCCGTCGTGTTTGCAAAGACTGTATTAAGACCGACACCTTTAATATTCAAGGCACCCGCATCGGATTCTGCATTGACAGTGGTTGCCCCTGACCCCGTTAAAATCGTTTGAGCACCTGCGATGGAGGTGGTGTTAAAGGTTGCTTCTCCCGTAAATGAAGCTGTAGTGAGATTAATCGCTCCTGCCCCAGTCGTTGTCGTTGTTAGTTCTACGCCCAGGGGCGCAAACGCAGCCTCAAAATCCACCCCTGTCGTAATCGTTTGGGCGCCATCGCCCGTCGTATTGATGACGACTTTTTCAATATTCTTCAGATTAGACCAGAGAGCATCGGGCGGTGTAATTGCAACATCTAACAGATGGTCAATATGCAAGGTATCAATACCTAAACCACCATCGAGAGTATCACCAGAATTAAACGTATCTGTAACCGCAGCATCATAGATTCCATTAAAAATGTCGTCATTAATGTCACCCGTGAAATTGTCGTTGGTAATCTTTAGATTGAAAGTAGCCATGGTTTTTTTTAATTAATTTAGATGTGCTGTTTCGGCAATCTAAGTCAAGCCATATCAATAACTAGTTTTACCAATATGCATTTCAAGCTTGATCAACAGATGCTTTGTTTCTAGTTTGACCAACAGATGGTTTATTTCTAGTTTGATTTAGATGAATTGTTTGAAAAGAATTTATTATGATTACGAGATTACGCAAAAAATTGGGGTCAAGGTAAAGTTCGGAAAGACTAAACGCCTGGCCCAGTAAGAAATTCAAAATAACCACCGCATAAATTTTCCCAAAAAAATTAACCCCCACAGAACCCGGAGGTTCCCTGGAGGCATTTTTCAGATTCAAATTTCTTAGATTTTAATCAGTTCAGCAACTAGTTAGCCGGTACGGGCTGTTGTCGTAGGGCTTGAAAATAATTATCCCAAAATTGTTTTTGGGCATCGATCATCATCGTGGCGGATTTCTCCTGGGCTTCCAGGTAGCTTTTGACCATTTCCTCTTGTAATTTCAAACTGGTTTCAAAGGTATCGGTCAATTTAATTTCAGCGGTGCCTTTGGGCAAGCTTTCCATCCAAGTACTAAAAAATTTTTTCTGCCAGTCCAGCAACTGGGTTTGGTATTCTTCAAAAAACTGGGTGTTCATAGGGCTAAAACCGCTAATATCCCTAAACAGGTAAAGGTTTAAGGGGAAGCAGGGCGGTGCAGACCACTTCCAATGGATATCGGTATCGCACGTCTCCATTATAATGACTGGTCTCAGTTCACCCAGGGGAAAGTCCGGGGGAATATCACCAAAGTCTGACATCCTTTACCCCCCTCCTTTTTTCCAGTCAACCCTAGAAGCTGAGATTAAAACCAGAGCCGGCGATCGCCATCGGCTGCCCCAGACAATTTCTTCACTGCGATGATTTCAGATTGGTACCTGGGGGCAAGTTAGTTTTTGTCCCTGTGTCAACTGTCCCTAACAATGCTCGATGGGGTGGGTGTAGAGTCTTGGCAGAGACCTTACACTACTCTAAAGTTAGCATCGCTGTTGCGAGCCTAGATTGCCGGAGTAACCATTGCGGTTATGGGCGGCGATCAAGCCTCTGTACTTTGAGTTAGCGTTGGCTAGCCTGGGTGATGTCACCCCGACTTTTTCATCAGGAACAATCAATGATTGATCAATCTACCCTAAACACTTCCCCCCAACCCACTATCAAAATTGAAGATGACCGCACTGGCATGAGTGTGGCCACCCTGAAGCGGGCTTTTTTGGATAACCTTTTCTATCTACAGGGGATTGATCGTTCCCAGGCAACCCTCTACGACTACTATGTTGCCCTGGCCTATACCATCCGCGATCGCCTGTTGCATCGTTTCATCAAGACCGTAGCCACCTATAAGCAGGACAAAGTGAAGGTGGTCTGTTACCTGTCGGCGGAATTCCTCATGGGAAGGCATTTGGGCAATAACCTGATCAACCTGGGACTCTACGAAAAAGTTGACCAGGTAATGAAGGAATTTGACCTGGATTTAAACGAAATTATTGAGCAGGAGCCGGACCCTGGTTTGGGCAACGGTGGCTTGGGTCGTCTGGCCGCCTGTTTCCTCGATTCCCTCGCTTCCCTAGAAGTGCCGGCGATCGGCTATGGCATCCGCTACGAGTTTGGCATTTTTCACCAACGTATTCAGGACGGTTGGCAGGTGGAAGTGCCCGATAACTGGTTGCGGTTCGGTAACCCCTGGGAAATTCCCCGGGCCGATGAATCGGTGGAGGTAAAGCTTGGGGGCCACACGGAAATCATCCACAACGAAAAGAACCAACCCAAAGTAGTCTGGATTCCCGAAAGGACTATTCTCGCCATTCCCTACGACACCCCGGTGCCCGGTTACCAAACCAATACGGTCAATCCCCTCCGGCTCTGGAAGGCGGAAGCCAGTGAAGAATTCAACTTTGAAGCCTTTAATTCTGGCTTATATGACCGGGCTGTGGCGGAAAAAATGGACGCAGAAACCATTTCCAAGGTGCTGTATCCCAATGACAATACCCCCGCTGGCCGGGAATTGCGCCTCGCCCAGCAATATTTCTTTGTGTCCGCTTCCCTGCAGGATTTAATTCGCATCCACCTCCGCACCCACGAAAACCTTGATACTTTTTATGAGTTAACCGCCATCCAGCTCAACGATACCCACCCCGCCGTGGCGATCGCCGAATTGATGCGGCTGTTTGTGGATCGTTATGACTACGACTGGGATAAGGCCTGGGAGATCACCCAAAAAACCTTTGCCTACACCAACCACACCCTGATGCCGGAAGCCTTGGAGCGTTGGTCGGTGGACTTGTTTGCCCAACTCCTGCCCCGTCATTTGGAAATTATTTACGAAATTAACCACCGCTTCCTGACGGGATTACAAACCTGGTTCCCCAACGATGAAGCCCTGGTGAGCAGTCTTTCCCTCATTGAAGAAAACCATGGCAAAAAAATCCGCATGGCCAACCTAGCCTGTGTGGGAAGCCACGCCATCAACGGTGTTGCCGCCCTGCACACGGAATTGTTGAAAAAGGATACCCTCAAGGACTTTGCCAAGCTGTGGCCCCAAAAATTCTTCAATAAAACCAACGGTGTCACCCCCCGCCGCTGGATTTTGCTCAGCAATCCTGAACTTTCCGCCTTAGTAACGGAAAAAATTGGTGATGGTTGGCTAAAAAATTTGGACGAAATGCGGCAAATCGAAAAATTTATCGATGATCCCGAATTCTGTCGTCTCTGGCGGGAAATCAAGCAGAATAATAAACGCAGTTTAGCGGCCTACCTGCTCAAGTACCGCAACGTGGAAATTGATGTTAATTCCTTATTTGATGTCCAGGTTAAACGGATCCATGAATACAAACGTCAACATCTTGCGGCCCTAGAAATCATCCATCTCTACAACCGCATTAAACAAAATCCTGAACGGGTGATGGTGCCTCGCACCTTCATTTTTGGTGGTAAGGCGGCCCCTGGTTACTTCATGGCCAAACTAATCATCAAGTTGATCAATGCCGTTGGGGAAGTGGTTAACAATGATCCCGATGTGCGGGGCCGGTTAAAGGTGGTCTTTGTTTCCAACTTCAACGTCTCCCTGGGGCAAAGGATTTATCCCGCCGCTGACCTTTCCGAACAAATTTCCACCGCAGGTAAGGAAGCCTCCGGTACGGGCAACATGAAATTTGCCATGAATGGAGCCTTAACCATTGGTACGTTGGACGGGGCCAACATTGAAATTCGCGAAGAAGCCGGGCCAGAAAACTTTTTCCTATTTGGCCTCACCGCGGAAGAAGTTTATGCCATGAAAGCAGGGGGTTACAACCCTCAGGATTATTACCACAACAATCCGGAACTCCAGGCTGTTATTGACCGCATTGCCCACGGCTATTTTTCCCCCGGTAATCCCGACCTGTTCCGCCCCATTGTTGATTCCCTGCTCCACCACGATCCCTATATGTTGCTAGCGGACTTCCAAGCCTATGTGGATTGTCAAGACCAGGTGAGCAACACCTATGAAGATCAGGAAAAATGGACAAAGATGTCTATTCTCAACTCGGCCCGCATGGGTAAATTTTCTTCTGACCGCACCATTCGGGAATATTGTCAGGAAATTTGGAATGTGCCTCCGGTGAAAATTTCCTTGAATGAATATCACCCTGAATATGTTGATTATTGATTAGTCTTTAAACTCTAAAGAAATAAATCGACGGTCTGGCTGACCCCATTGGCCCAGACAAAACTAGGATTGTATCGGCCATCATTTCCCCTTCCAGAACAATGGGGGGACAATGGTGGCTTAACTGTCAGCGGAGAAACTAAGCCCATGCTCTGGCCCTATAAGACCCCAGGAATTACAGATGGCCTATTTGAACGATTACCGGGCATTCCCCTCAGCAAAAGGGAGGTGCGCCTGCTGATTATTTCCGCTTTGCAGTTGAAGGAGGAGTCCATCATTTGGGACATTGGGGCCGGCACTGGCACCATTCCGGTGGAACTGGGCTTATTGTGTCCCCGCAGTCGCATTGTGGCAGTGGAAAGGGATGAGGAAGTAGCGGGCCTAATTCGTCGCAACTGCGAACGGTTTGGGGTGACTAATGTGACTGTCCATGAGGGTAGTGCCCCGGATTGTTTAC
>NZ_JADEWJ010000221.1:0-6775 GCF_015207725.1 Synechocystis sp. LEGE 06083 | reverse complement strand
GACCCAGACCATCCCCTCAGTACGGTCGCCCCTCAGCCCCTGCAACAGGCCATTGAAGCGGTGCGAACCCAAAATTATCTCGCTGACTGCCAGGCGATCGCCGACGCTCAACCGTTAACGGAGCCGGAATATCAACAATTAAAGAAAAGGCTAGTGAAAAATGGCCGGGAACGCCAAAGGTTACGCCGCCATGAACTGGCCCAACGCTACGGCATCCCTGTGACGGCCGACCTAGTGCAAAAAGATGACCAAAATTGGTATCAAAAACTGCGTTGGCATTACTTTCTCACTGTGGGGCGACCATTCCTAGGCGATCGGGATGCCAAAATTGCCCGTTTACTATTGGATCAAGGACAGGGTAGTCTCTTTCTGCCGGACTTTAATGGCTCCCAGTTAGGGGCAATCATCGGCACCTACGACATCATCGGTATTCCTATTCTCCTCGGCCATCCCCAACGGGAATTATGTGCCCTGGATGAGGATTTAATCGCTTTGGGCCAATTAGCTTTAGCGAACCGGGATGATATCAAAACGGTGGTGGGCATTGGTTTGGCCAAAAATGCCAGTCCCATCACCATTGTGCGTCGCTTCCTAGAAAAACTGGGCTTTGGCATTAAATTAGTCCGCACCCAAACTGTGCAGAAAAAGCGGGTGCGAATTTATCAAATCACCTGCCCTCAGGATGGCCGGGAAAAGGTCTTCCAAGCTTGGCTCCAAGGCGATCGCCAATGTCCCGGCAGTTCAGAACAATGGATGGCGGACTACTGGCAAAAATTACAGAGTGCTTCCAGGGTGGAGGACAAGAATCAGCCCTTTGTGCAACTTAGCCTGGAGTTGGGGTAGCTCTGATGTCTAGGACTAAACAAGGGAGCTTGGATAAATGGACTCGACAAACCAATAGCTTTAGCTAGGGGAAGTCAATTTCAGTTGATGTTAATTCAAACGGTAGAGTGAACTACTCCGACCCGCTTAAGCTGAGGTCGTAGGTTCCTATCCAGAAACCAGCAACGGATTAAACCCTTTCCATGGTGGGCTGGGGGCGACTGGTGAGAATATCCAACAGCAGTTGCATTTGGTACAGATTGAGATAGGTGGGAAAATCCAAATGTCCTTTGAGGAGCATTTCTCGGTAAATTTCCTGACATTGTCGGAGATGTTCCGTCATCCAAGGCGTATTATGGCCTTGCCATTGTTGCACCTCAGTTAAACCGCCAATGATTTTGGTTAAATCCTTATCCTGCTGACGATTAATTTCCATGCGACATTGTTCGATGAAAACTTCATTCATTCCTTCAATTTGTTGATACAAATCCGGTGCCAAATTACCCTCAATCAACATCAAACGATAGCTCTGCTTTAAACTTTCAATTTCCCTTAACGCTTCCTGGGGGTTTTCTCCAGCGGTTGTGCCCAAATCGGCGATCGCCTGACGATGGCCCACTAGGAATTTTTCCGTTTTACGCTTGCGCCAACCCCGAATTAAAAAACCAATGGTGGTGGTGCTCAACAGCATAATGGAAGCGGCCTGCAGGGGTTTGTTGTCCTGGAGATAACGTAGCCAAGCAATGCGGGGGTCTCCCTCCCGATAGGTGCGGATGGCCGCAGGATGAATGTACAGCAGACCTTCATAAAGATTAACCGAGCCATTTTCCGCTGCTAATTTGGGGTAAAAAGAAGCGAATTGGCGGGAATTGGCAAAAATCGCCCAGGTCATCAGGGCTACCTTTTCCCGACCCACATTGGGCCTGGTCAGCAACGCCCCCCCGGTGGAAATGGTGAGTACATCTTCCGAGGGAAAGGGAGGCAAAGCGCGGTACGTCCCTTGGGGAATATAGGCTTTGCGATAGGACTCGGGAAACTGCAAAGTCAGGTAATTAATAAAGCTTTCGCTCAGGGGCACAAAATTAACATCTCTAACAATGGTCAATTGTTCCCGCACTTCATCGCTGGCCTTGAGGGGCCCCACGTACACCAGCGCATCCAAAGGACTGTCGGGGGCAGTAAAACTTTGCAAGCCCAGCCCTAGAGCTGATTGGGTATAGGGCTGAATGGTCAAACTGGTGGAGTCAAATAAGCGGGTGGCGGTGAAGTTGATGCCACTGCCGGGGGGCCCAATGCTAACTTTTTTGCCTTCTAAGTCCCTCAAGGTATTCACATTGTCATTTTTGCGGCCAACAATGTGGGCATATTCTTCAGTCAAAATGGCCACGGCGGCCACATCCCCCGCTTTCATGGCTTCGCTGGCCACATCCAATTGCACTAAGGCAAAATCCACTTCCCCATCCAATAGCCGCTGTAGATTTTGTTGGGAACCCTGGGAATTTTTTTCATCTTCCACCACTAAATCCACGGTGGCCGCTGATTCCTGAATTTGTTGACCAATGCGGGCATAGGCACTGAGGTTACTGCCACTGGACAGGGTAACGGTGGTGGGTCTCCTGGTGGTGCAACCAACGAATACCAGGGGCAAAAAGACAATCACAACCACAGCCCAGCGGAGTCGATGTTGGAGTAATTTCTGTAGGGAAAAATTATTGGCCAATGGGGACAGGGTAAAAAGGTTCAAAACTGGACTAGATCTCAAGGCTGGTGGCGAATGGGGGAGATGAAAAGTACCGCTACCTCCGGCCGGCAAAGCTCGAATAGTGATTTCAGGAGCCGAATCCATTGAAGATAGACTGACTTCACTCCACTATGGTAATGGTTGCCAGGGAACTGTCCATTGTTCCAGGGGTTAGGCTGATTTCCATGCCTTCTTTGGCGATCGCCGTGGCAGGAAATTGTTGTTTAGCCTGATTCAATATGCCGTCTAACATGGAATCATTATGGCCAGGGTCGTGGTGGAAAAGAATTAACTGCCTTACCCCAGCGGCCTGGGCCACCTTCACCGCCTCTTGCCAGGTGGAATGGCCCCAACCCACCTTGCTCACCTGGCGATCGTAATATTCTTCGTCGGTATAGGTTGCGTCAATAATCAACACATCCGCATCCTGGGCCAATGCCAACACATTCCCATCCAGGCGATCGGGGAGATGTTCTGTATCCGTGATAAAGGCCACCGTAATGCCTTGCCAAGTCATCCGATAACCCATGGCTTCCCCGGGATGATTCAACGGCCTGGTCTGTAACTTAATATCATCAATGACAATGTCTTCCCCCACCTCCAAATCATAAAAGGCCACAATGCCCTGCATCGTTTGCAACGGCACAGGAAAATTGGGGTGTAACATCTGCTCATGGAGTCGTTGTTCAATGGTCATGCCATCGGGGGTGGGCACGCCATAAACTCGAAAAAAGTTACCAGGGCGGAAAGCGGGGGCAAAAAAGGGAAATCCTTGGATATGGTCCCAGTGACTATGGGTAAAGAAAATATGGGCCGACACTGCCCCCTTGCCGGAAAGACTATCCCCTAACATCTTGATGCCCGTACCCGCATCAAAAATCAGCCGTTCCTGTCCGATCGCCATTTCCACACAGGTGGTGTTGCCCCCATAGCGCAGTGTTGTTGGCCCTGGACAGGGGATGCTACCCCGTACTCCCCAAAATTTAATTTTGAATGTCATTGGACTGTCACTTCCTCTGGTTCCCTAGCAATGATGGCGGTAACTTCAACTAGACCAAAGGAATTGTGAGGAAAAGCCTTCGGCTGGGATTGATTAGCGATGTTCTTCTTGCACTTCCTTAATATTGTTTAGTTCGTTGACGTGGCCTAACTGGTCACGGACATCGTCAATAACCAAATTAAGTTGGGCAATTTTGTCTTCCAGACGACGGCGGGCCAACTCAATATTTTCCTCGCTATCGAGATTTCCTACCCCCTCAGTGTCCAATTTTTCCTGGTCGGGGCTTTGGATGGCAGCTCGATTGGCCAGGACGGAACCTAAAATTCCCCCTACCACACCACCAATGACTGTGCCTAATAAAAATCCTCCGGCGAAGTTATCTTTTTGGGCCATGATTTTACTCCTGTTTTTAACTTTGGGGGGTGAAATTTGTAATTATTTGATTACTAGTTTAACGGCGTCATCAAGTACCAAAGCAACGATCGCCGGCATCCCCTAGGCCGGGCACAATGTAACCCCGGTCATTGAGCTGTTCGTCGATCATGGCGGTGTAGATGGTCAAATGGGGGTGGGCATTACTCAATTTCTGGAGGGCACTGGGGGCCGCCACCACGGAGACTAAACGGATTAAATTGGCATCAATACCCCTGGCCATCAGTAAATCCAGAGCCGCCATGATGGTGTTACCCGTGGCCAACATGGGATCAAGTAATAAAAGATGGGTGCCGGGGGCAAATTGCTCCGGTAATTTGTTGAGATAAAGGCTGGGCTCTAGGGTAGTTTCATTGCGCACCAAACCCAGATGGTAAATCTTTGCCAGGGGCAATAAACCTTGAGCCCCTTCTAATAATCCCAAACCCGCCCGTAGAATCGGCACAATTACAAAGGGTATTTGGGGGTCAATCAGGCTAGCCTTGGCGATCGCCAGGGGAGTTGTTACTTCCGTATCCACCGTTGGTAACCAATAACGACCAGCTTCATAGGTCAACCAACGCCCCAATTCCACCATGGCCGTTTTAAACAAAACCGGCGGCGTGTTTTCATCCCTAGCCACCCCCAACCAATGCTTAATTAAGGGATGCTCCGGCACATAAACACGTAATTGAGAAGCCATGGGAAAACTTAAAAGTTGATATCTAAAACTTAATTTTGGCCGTTGGGGAACCGCAAAGTTGGCTAAAAGTTGGGGTGTGATCTCACCGTCAGCAACAACTCGCCTCAAAGTTCCACTGTAGCTCAGATCGGGTTACCGCAAGTCGAGGCATTGGGAAGGGAAGGGTTTTCTGCCATACTTTGGGCAGGGATCTCCCCCAAGTACAACGACAGGCAGACAAGAATTATGAGCAAACAACCATCCTTTGACGGCTGGCAGTCCATTGTGGGGGGGCTGATTGCCGCCTTGTTAGTCCTGCTGAGTTTCAACTCCTTTGTGGTGATTAACCCTGGTCAGGCCGGTGTGTTGAGTGTGTTGGGTAAGGCCCAAGACGGAGCCTTACTAGAAGGTATTCATTTCAAGCCCCCCCTAGTATCCTCGGTGGATATTTACGATGTGACGGTGCAAAAATTTGAAGTGCCGGCCCAAAGCTCCACTAAGGACTTACAGGATTTGTCTGCTAGCTTTGCCATTAACTTCCGTCTTGATCCCACCGAAGTGGTCACCATTCGCCGTACCCAGGGCACGCTACAAAATATTGTGGCCAAAATCATCGCTCCCCAAACCCAGGAATCTTTTAAAATTGCCGCTGCCCGGCGCACAGTGGAAGAAGCTATTACCAAACGCAGTGAGTTGAAAGAAGACTTTGACAACGCCCTCAATTCCCGCCTGGAGAAATACGGCATTATTGTCCTGGATACGAGCGTAGTGGACTTGGCCTTCTCCCCCGAATTTGCCAAGGCAGTGGAGGAAAAACAAATCGCCGAACAACGAGCCCAAAGGGCAGTGTATGTGGCTCAGGAAGCGGAACAACAGGCCCAGGCGGACATCAACCGAGCCAAGGGGAAGGCGGAAGCCCAACGGTTACTGGCGGAAACTTTAAAAGCCCAGGGGGGGGAATTGGTCCTACAAAAAGAGGCGATCGAAGCTTGGCGGGAAGGAGGTGCTCCCATGCCCAAGGTTTTGGTGATGGGGGGAGAAGGCAAAGGGGCAGCCATTCCCTTTATGTTTAACCTGACTGACCTGGCCAACTAGCAACAGCAGGGACTTTATTGGTCCCAGGGTGGCTTCCCTGACTGACCTTTGGGGGCCACTTAACATAATCCGATAGCGCTATTTTTTCCACTGAGGTTCCCCATGGCAGATAACGAAAATATTGCCGAACCCCAGCCGGTGTATACGGGCACCATTCTTTATCCTTCCCCCAGTCCCTATGCCCTGGCCATTACCCCTTTGGTCCAGCTCAAGAAAATTTTCCAATTCCTCTACACCAGTTTGTTGAAAATAATGTGGCAGGAGTTGTGGGCGGGGGAAGTACAAAACAACGAAGCTTTTAATCTCATCCTTTTTTTGATTTTTTTACTTCTTGCTTGGCTAACATTTAGCTTTCGTACCGCTAGTCAATGGTTATTTACCTTATTTTTTATCTTTTGGTTTATTGACAACTCCATCAGCCACAAAAATTTTCAGAGGGGACATTACATTCGTCGGGTTTACCTCCGTCTCAATAGGGCTGGAAATTTAAGTTGGCAACTGCAATTACCCCAACGCCCTCCCCTTTCTATGGAATTTAATCCAGGGCAAGTGCGGGCCATCGGTGTGCGGCGGCGGGAAATTAGGGGGGGAGCCTTTCAGGATAAGTTGGCGACGGTGTGGCAGGGGCAACTGCTTCTGTACGATGGTTCTGATTGGATTTTTGAAGAAGATCAAAACCTTGACCGGGTGCTAGAGGCGATCGCCACGATCCAAGAATTGCTGGGGGAACCGGTGCCAGTGGGCTTTGAAGCTAGCCATGGACCAGGAGCCTATGCTTTGAATCCCATTACAACCCAGGAGGAAGCACGACTATTAGAACAAGGACAAGGGGTGGGAATAAAAAGGACAGAACGTAAATGGCAGATTTTTTCCCGTTGGCGTTGGGGGGATTCTTGGCTATTAATTCAACAAATTTTTCGGGAATCGGGTTTCCTGTTATTTGTGATGTTAATGATGGGATTTATGGTGCAGTTGGGCGCTATCTTAGATGGTTTTCGGCGAGCTTTTGCGGGGGAGATGGTTT
>NZ_JADEWJ010000016.1:0-26105 GCF_015207725.1 Synechocystis sp. LEGE 06083 | reverse complement strand
CGTCGGTTTCACTATGACCCGATCCCTGGGCAATGCGACGACGGCGACCGGGGGATTTGGCCAGTAGATCGGGGTTTTTCCTTTCTTCCGTGGTCATGGAACTAATCATTGCTTCAGTGCGCTTGAGTTCTTTTTCGCCTTTTTCAATGTCGCCACTGCTGAGTTTGTTCATACCAGGAATCATTTTCAGTAAGCCCCCGAGGGAGCCCATATTTTTCATGAAGCGCATTTGCTTGAGAAAATCGTCGAAGTCGAAGGTAGCTTCCAGAATCTTGTTCTGGAGTTTTTCCACGTCTCCCACATCGATCGCCTCTTGGGCCTTTTCCACCAGGGTGAGCACATCCCCCATGTTCAAAATACGGCTGGCTAGGCGATCGGGATAGAAGGGTTGCAGAGCTTCCACCTTTTCCCCCACCCCGACAAACTTGATCGGCTGGCCGGAAATTTGCCGCACTGATAGGGCCGCCCCGCCCCTGGTATCCCCATCTAGTTTGGTGAGAATTGCACCCGTAATGCCAATTTGTTCGTGGAAGGTGTGGGTTAGGTTCGCCGCTTCCTGCCCGGTCATGGCATCCACCACCAGCAGGGTATCGTGGGGGTCAACGACTTTTTTGATTTCGGCCAACTCCGCCATCATCTGGGGATCGATCTGCAAACGACCGGCGGTATCGATCAGAACCGTATCTACCCCCAGTTCCTTCGCTTTTTCCACCCCTTGGCGAGCAATCTCCACCGGGTTGGCATCACTACCAAGGTCAAATACGGGCACATCAATTTGTTGCCCCAGGGTTTTGAGTTGGTCAATGGCGGCGGGACGATAAACGTCGGTGGCCACCATCAGGGCACTGCGGTTTTCTTTGCGGAGATAAAGGGCTAATTTCGCTGTGGCGGTGGTTTTCCCGGTCCCCTGCAATCCAGCCATGAGGATGACGGTGGGAGCTTGATCGGCCTGGGCGAGGGGCACGTTGCTTTCCCCCATCAGGTTGACCAATTCGTCGTAAACGATTTTGATAAACTGTTGCCCTGGATTAACGCCGGTGATTACGTCCGCCCCAAGGGCCTTCTGCTCCACATCTTTGATGAAGCCCTTGACCACCTGGAGATTGACATCCGCCGCTAACAGGGCCCTTCTGACTTCCTGGAGCGCCTCTTTAATATTGCTTTCACTAATTTTGTCCTGGCCCCGGAGTTTCTTCCAGGCATCTTCAAGGCGATCGGCTAAGGCATCAAACATAGACTTTTAACGGCGGGACGGAACTTTTACGATTTGTAACCAATTCAACTGTAGCAAAGGGTTGCCCTGGACAGATAACCCTACTCTTCACTTTGCCTAGCCATGGTTAGGATTCTGGCTCCAGTTTAAAGATCTGCAAAGCTCAATTGATCTTAAGTTAACATCTTATCAAGATTTCTGTTCTGTGCTAGATTTCCTACGTGGTTTGTCACCCAATTAATCTTTCTACGTTTTTAGACATCAAACTAATCTATGTAGGAAGTTTTAATTGTCATTAACATTAATCATGGTGTTGATTATAATCAAGTTATCCTTAATCATTGTTAAAAAATGGATAATTCAGAGCAATGGTACACAAGAGAAGAAAGAGAGCTATTGCATAAAGCTCGCTATTTCTCAGGTTCCCATAATTATTTTTTTGAGTTAAAGGTAGCCAAAAACGGGTCAAAGTATATTGTTATTGATCAACGCAAGAAGGTTGGAGAAAAGTTTGTAGGATCAAAAATAAGAATTTTTGAAGATGAAATGTTGGAGTTTGAGCGTGTATTACATCAACTTATAGGTATTGCCTCTGGACAAATGCATATTTCTACCGATAACTTGTCTCAAGCAAGCCCTATAGAAGTAGACTTCAAAGACCTCTCGTGGGAAAATAATTCAGATATCTGCCCTAGCTTTTTTCGAATATTAGCTACCACTAATGACTGGCAAGAGTTTGAAAAATATACCTTTTTATTATTAAAATCACTAGGAATTGTAACTATCAAAAGTTTTCTTGGAGAAAAACAAGCTGGTAAGGCGGATGGATTTTTTCGCACTACTAATCTTTCAGTCATTTATGACTGTACCTTGGCGAAGGGAGACATTGAAAGTCTTAAAAATCAACAAATTATTAATTACTGTAGTCAATTGAAGCAAGGCAGAATAGAGTTTTCAGATAAAATAGTTGAAGAATTTCACGAAGATCATAAGCAAGTTTGGATAATCAGTCGTCAATGCTCTCGAAAAATTCAAGTAATTAATTCCATAGAAGTTAAATTAATTTCCATCCAAGATTTAATGAACCTATATGCAACTCGATTGACATCTAACTCTTCATATGAATCTTTAGATTTGCAACTAAGAAATATTTAGCATTTAAGAGCAATTATTTATACACTAAGCTAAATTTACTGTTTCATTTTCTCGATCTAAAGTTAACTGTATATTTTCTTCAGGATCAATAATTTGAACTTGTAAATCTTGGTAAAATTCTTCCTGAGTCAAAGATACTTTCGACTGAGAACTTAATAGTAGTAAAGCCCAAAATACGCCAACTTTATCTTTTTTGTCTGGTAATTTATCTGGATCTAGATGGTGATGCCAACAACGGAGTAGTGTGTCTAAATCTACCCAGGAACGATGGGGTAAATTGGGTAAAATTTCTGGCAGACGAGTTTGCAAAAACTGTTCCAATTGACTAGCCAATTCGGTTAAGTTTTCTTGGTGGGCTAATTCGGTGATAATTTGCAGAGCTTCCCGCCGGGATTGGGGTCGGGCCCGTTTCACCCGCTTTGGTTTTTGTTCACTTTTTTCGATCTCGACGGCGATCGCCTCGATTTGATCGATTAATTCCGCTAAGGTAACTCGACGACGTTGCAGAGGGGGGACAGCAGTGCGCCGACGCAGACGATTTTCTAAATCCCTTGGTAACCGAGCTATTTGCTCCTCGCTCCATTCTTCTAGATCTGCTTCGGGTATAACTTCTTCCGGTTCCTGCTCCAAGTTGTGGAGGCTATCGGCCTTGTAGCGCACTAACATGGAGGCCCAAAGAAAAGCCTGGCCAGAACGGGGCAAATTTTGCTGTTGAAAACTTAGGTCGAGGCTGTTGAGAATGCCTAGATCCTGCAAAAAGCGATCGATCACGTCGATCACTGACACATCCCAGGGGTTAATCTCCCCTTGGTGGGCCATTTCGATCAGGGTATCAATGGCATGACTCGCCGCAGATGGTGTCATAATTCCCTATGTTAACTGCCCGCTGTGAAGATCACCAGTTGGAGGACGCAGGCTTTATGGATGGTGTTTCCCTCGCGGATTTACGCTTGAACTATACCCAGGGAGGTTTAACAGAGGCCGAGGTGGCGGACCATCCCTTTACCCAATTTCATACCTGGCTGCAACAGGCGATCGCCGCTGAGTTACCGGAACCCAATGCTATGACCCTGAGTACTCTTTCCCCGGAAGGCCATCCGGTGGGACGTATGGTGCTGCTCAAGGGCTTGGATGAGCGGGGCTTCGTTTTTTACACCAACTATCAGAGTGCGAAGGGACAACAGTTAACAGCCCATCCCTGGGCCGGATTAGTATTTTGGTGGGCGGCCTTGGAGAGACAGGTGCGGGTGGATGGCCGGGTAGAAAAAATTGACCCCACCGAGTCCGATGCCTATTTTCAGTCCCGACCCCGGGGTTCCCAATTGGGGGCTTGGGCTTCTCCCCAAAGTCAAATTGTCGGAGATCGCCAGGTTTTGGAAGACAATTTAGCTCTTTGGGAAAAGCATTATGCTGGCCAATCCATCCCCCGACCAGCGCACTGGGGAGGATTTCGAGTTATTCCCCATCGGATCGAATTTTGGCAAGGTCGTCCTAGTCGCCTCCATGACCGCTTGCAATTTAATTTAGTTGATGGCCAATGGCAAAAAGAGAGATTAGCGCCGTAGAAGTTAAGCCCGCTCCCATGCCACTACTGACTTAAAACTCCGACACTGTGGTCAATAAAAATTATCAAGCTCACGTATTTGTGTACATTTAGATGCTTTAGCCTCCTTTCTCGACGCAAATTTGAATCGAATGTTTTTCTTACTTTGCCCTCTGTGGTGGTCAATTATTGATCTCGCCCCTGAATCTTCGTCTCCAATGGGGGTCATTTTTTAACATTTTTTAACATTTAGGCTAGAATCAGAAGATTGTTTTGCCATCATGGCCCTTAAGATAAATACGTGCGTCTAGAAATTCCCTCGCCTCAAACAAAACCCCCTTTCCTCAAAACTGAAGAATTACCCTTTACCCTCCAAGAGCTCAGAAGCGCCATCCCAGCGGATTGTTTCGAGCCATCAGTGGTCCGCTCCCTGGGCTACTTTTTTTTGGATGTTGGTTTAATTGCCGGCTTTTACGCCCTAGCGGCCTATCTTGATTCCTGGTTCTTCTATCCCATCTTTTGGCTGATCCAGGGGACCCTTTTCTGGTCTCTGTTTGTGGTGGGTCATGACTGTGGCCATGGTTCGTTTTCCAAATCCAAAACTCTGAATAATTGGATTGGCCACCTCAGTCACACGCCAATTTTGGTGCCCTACCACGGCTGGCGCATCAGTCACCGCACTCACCATGCCAACACGGGCAATATCGACACCGATGAAAGTTGGTATCCAGTGTCGGAGCAAAAATATAACCAAATGCTCTGGTATGAAAAACTGTTACGTTTCTACCTGCCTCTGATTGCCTACCCCATCTATCTATTCCGGCGATCGCCAGATCGGGAAGGCTCCCATTTCATGCCCAACAGTCCCCTATTCCGTCCCGGAGAAAAATGGGCTGTTCTCACCAGTAGTCTTTTACTTGCAACTTTTGTTAGCTTCCTTGGTTTTTTAACTTTCCAATTTGGCTGGCTATTTTTGCTGAAATTTTATGTTGCACCCTACATCGTATTTGTGGTGTGGCTAGACCTGGTCACATTTTTGCATCACACCGAAGACAATATCCCTTGGTATCGCGGTGATGATTGGTATTTTCTCAAAGGTGCCCTCTCTACCATTGACCGGGACTACGGTTTCATTAATTCCATTCACCATGACATCGGTACCCACGTTGCCCACCATATTTTCTCGAATATGCCCCACTACAAATTACGTCGGGCGACGGAAGCCATCAAGCCCATTTTAGGGGAGTATTATCGCTATTCCGACGAGCCGATTTGGCAAGCTTTTTTTAAATCCTATTGGGCGTGCCATTTTGTACCGGATCAAGGTTCAAGGGTATATTACCAATCCCCATCCAATGGAGGGTATCAAAAGAAATCCTAATTGAATCAAACTAATTTCGGGAGGGAAGGAAATATCAGATGGTATTATTCCCCCCGATCGCCCCATTAACAGTGCGTATCAGGTTCAAAACTTTTTAAAATATTCAAACAATAACCCGCCAAAAGATGAGCATTAAACCGACAACGGTACCATGGTGGGGGAGAAGATTGAAAAAAGACTGTTTGCTCAACTGTTGACTGAGAAAAATTGACCAAAGCACCCCCGCTAAAAGAAGCAGACCTTGCAAAAAGGCGATCGCCGCCGGATCCGCCACCAACATTGGTAAATCAAAGGGCAAAGACCAGTGGAAAGTTTTCGGCACTAGGGTCAACACCTGCCCTGCTTCCCCCAGGCCCAAGTTGAGATAATGGGCCAAGTTGGCTGCTAAAGTGAGGGGCAATAAACCGTAGGCTAGGTTAATGAAAGGAATTTTTTGCCCAACTTTAGGAGTGGGAATCAAAAAGTAGGCCATCAGTGGCAGTAAAGCTGGTAAAAATAGCAAGCCTAAGGAGAGCAAACCATGGTTAATAAATGTACCCACAGGTGGCAAATGCCATACTTCGATAAATTCCGGTAATCTCCTTAGTAAAACGCTATTAAGCAGTAATAACAATAATGCAACTTCGTAGGGGCGCACAGTATGGGTCGTAACAATGGCGATCGCCGGGGGACGTAGATTAAATTCCACTGAACGATGGGGACAGGCTTTTAAGCAAGTCATACATAGTACACAGTCCCGATTGTCTGTTAGTTGGGCTGGGTGGGTGCCCAAGGGACAGCCTTCCGTCGCTTGCCCTTCCCCTTTGGCGGGACCTCCCTTATAGCATTGGTAGGTAGTACATTCCGCCGAACAAGTTCCCTGTTGGGCCCGCAATTCGGTAATAGCTAATTTAGCAAACATGCCATTCATGCCGCCAATGGGACACAGGTAACGACACCAAAATCTTTGCTCAAAAATCACGGAGCAAACCATGGCCCCTCCGGTGATTAACAACAATAACCAAGCAGATAGGTAAGCGGTATTTTCCAAATTCCACAGTTCTTCCCAGAGTAAAATTAGGACAAAAAGGGCAAAAAGAAACCAACCACCCCAATTTTCTGCCGCCTGCCTTGGCCATTTTTTCAGTTTCCTGGGCCAGAGCCAGAGGGATAGTTTTTGGGTGATTTCTCCATAAATCATAAAAGGACAAACAGCACACCAAAGTCGACCAACAAAAATAAATCCCAATAGTACTAGCGGCCACCACCAAGCCCAAAATAAATTCAAAGCAAAATTTTGATCCCTAGTTTGAGGTCCCAGGAAAAGGATGGCCACAATAACAGGGAAAGCAAACACAGTGAAACCATAATTGAGGCGATCGGGCCACCAAGCACTGCGTAAGAATTGCCGCAATCGGGGATAACGATTGAGTAAATTAAGGCGAAATAATTGTTTCTTGCTTTGGGAGGGCCAAATAATTTCCTCGGTAATTACTTTTTCCCCTTGTAATTGGGTGACCGCCCGTTCCACCAGATTATTTAATTCTCGAATATTATTAGGAAAATCGTAAGCTTGTAAGCGGCGCAGGGCCTCCGGTGCGAGGTTGGGAACTTCGATGCCTTTGGAGCGACAAATTAAGCTGAGATAATAGTCAACGTAGTCTTCAATATCCGCTTTTCTCACCCGTAAAGGGGGAATTTTAATAGTGTTGGCAAAGAGGGGGGTAAGCTTGGGAATAATATTTTCAGCAATGGCAATTACCTTGGCTTGACTATGGCGAAAAGTTGGCTCTGTCTCTCCCGCTGTGGCCACAGGCTGGTAAATACCTTCACAAATTAAATTGGCGATCGCCGGCAAAAGTTGGGGATGCAATTCCTGGATATTGTTCAACAGTAAGGTGCCCTGGCCCAAGGCGTCTAGAATTCCAGATTTCCCCTGATTGGTGCCAAAAAGCTCTTGACCACTGGCGGATAGCAAAGCACAGTTAACTTTCACCATTGCTGACCGTTGGGCTTGGGCTGAGCCAAAATGAATTAGGGCGGCGGTGTTATCCTTCTCCAGCCCTGGCTCCCCGAACAGCAACACCGGCTTTTGGTCTGTTGATACCGTTTTAATTTGTTCCCGGAGCTTTTGGGCGTAGCGACTTTTGCCCATAATGGCCCGCTTAGCGGCGGGGACGAGGTAGGGGCGCAAAATCTTCTGTTTTTCCTGCTCAAAGAATAATTGGGCATTCAGTTCCCTAAGTTCTTGCACTAACTGTTGGGAAAACGCCTGGGTTATTTGGGGATAATCCTGGAGCAATTGCCGCATTTTTTGCCCCGGTAAATACCATAATTGACAGTCAGTGAGGGCAACTAAATCCTGTTCTAGGGGACTATCAATCATGAATGCCTCTAGATTAATGATTGCCCCTGGTAATAAGCAAAATTTTCTGGCACTGGACTCCAACTGTCCTTGGCCAAGAATGTACAAGTCCGTTCCCTGATCCCGATCTTTGGGTAGACTTTCCCCTTTAACTAAGGAAAATTCCATTAATTGGCTGGCGATCGCCTCCAGAATCTCCGGGGCAAGCTGGCCTAATTCCGTCCGCTGTCGGAGCCAGGAAAGCAAAAGGGAAAGGCGATCGGTCATGACAAAACCTCTAAAACTAGGCCATTCTGACAAAATTGGACTTGCTTGAGTGATAAATGTTAATGTTTGAAAATCTGACTATCAAAGACAAAAAATAATGATATTGCCCTTGAGTTAAGTCAATAGTCAACTTAGATTAGCGCAAGATTGAAATTTTAGTCAATTAGCTCAAACTTTGTTTCAATTTATTACATTTAATTATTTTTTCATTTGATTTATTGTGTTTCCGGCGGATGTAAGCCATGACAAGGTTGCTTGTGCAAATAAGTTCTGAACCCTTAACAATTGATTTTCCATCAATCGTATCGATGACAGAGCAACAATTTTATGAATTTTGTTTAGCAAACCGCGGTCTGCGCATCGAACGTACTGCCAAGGGAGAGGTAATTATTATGCCCCCCGCCTTCTCGGATACAGGCAATCGGAACTTTAACCTTGCTGCCCAACTCTGGAAATGGATCGAACAAGATGGAACAGGGCTTGGTTTTGATTCTAGTTCAGGTTTTACTTTGCCCAATGGTGCGATCCGTTCTCCTGATGTTGCCTGGATTAAACTGACAAAATGGAATCAATTGACCAACAAACAAAAGGCTTCTTTTGCTCCCATTTGTCCAGATTTTGTCGTCGAGTTACGCTCATCAAGTGACACCCTATCCAGCCTGCAGAAGAAAATGGATGAGTATATTGCTAATGGAACTAGATTAGCTTGGTTAATTGATCGTCAAAATCATCAAGTCCATGTTTATCGTCCCCATCAAGACCCGGAAATTTTAGACAATCCACTAACTGTAAGTGCTGAGCCAGAACTAGTTGGCTTTGAGTTAACTATGGCAAAAATTTGGTGAATGGCGCTCAAACAGTAATCGGAGTCATGGGCATTCCCCACCGCTTTCTTGGATCCCCAGGCTAACATCTCCGGTAGAATGGGCGGGGATTTAAGCGCAATTTGAGGAAGTTTGGCCAATGTCGAAGTTTGTTTTTGTGACTGGAGGGGTGGTATCCAGCATTGGTAAAGGCATTGTGGCCGCTAGTCTAGGACGGTTACTGAAATCCCGCCATTATTCCGTTTCCATCCTCAAGCTCGACCCCTACATCAACGTGGACCCCGGCACCATGAGTCCCTTTCAACATGGGGAGGTTTTTGTCACCGAAGATGGGGCAGAAACGGATTTAGACCTGGGACATTACGAGCGCTTTACCGATACTTCCATGTCCCGCCTCAATAGTGTTACCACCGGTTCCATTTACCAGGCGGTGATCAATAAGGAGCGACGGGGGGCCTACATGGGGGGCACGGTGCAGGTTATTCCCCACATCACCAACGAAATTAAAGAAAGAATTCTCCGGGTAGCCCAAAACACCAATCCCGATGTGGTGATCACAGAAATTGGGGGCACCGTGGGGGACATTGAATCCCTCCCCTTTTTGGAAGCGATCCGTCAGTTCCGCAAGGAGGTGGGTCGTCATAACGTTATTTACATGCACGTTACGCTCATTCCCTGGATTCCCGCCGCCAAGGAAATGAAAACCAAGCCCACCCAACACTCGGTTAAGGAGTTGCGTTCCATCGGTATTCAGCCGGATGTTTTGGTTTGTCGTTGCGATCGCCCTTTACATCCGGGCATGAAGGAAAAGTTATCGGAATTCTGTGACGTACCGGTGGAATCGGTGATTACTTGCCAGGATGCCAGCAGTATCTATGAGGTGCCGTTAATCCTGGAAAAAGAAGGATTAGCCCACCAGGCCCTAGAGTTGCTCAGAATGGAAAATCGATCGCCCGATCTGTCCCAATGGCAATCCCTGGTGGAAAAAATGCAGTCTCCCCACCATGAAATTACTGTGGCGTTGGTGGGTAAATATGTTCAACTCAGCGATGCCTATCTCTCTGTGGTGGAAGCCCTCGGCCATGCGGCGATCGCCAGTGACAGCAAACTTAACCTGCGTTGGGTCAGTGCGGAAGAAATTGAAGCCCAGGGAGCAGCCACTTTCCTGAAAGAAGTTGACGGAGTATTGGTGCCCGGCGGTTTTGGCATTCGGGGCGTGGACGGCAAAGTTCAGGCGATCGAGTATGCCCGGGAAAATCAACTACCCTTTTTAGGGCTTTGTTTGGGTATGCAGTGCTCTGTCATCGAGTGGGCCAGGAACGTAGCCAAATTGCCGGAGGCCAACAGCGCCGAATTTGAAACGGAAACCCCCAATCCGGTCATTAACCTCTTGCCCGAACAACAGGACGTGGTGGACCTGGGGGGAACCATGCGTTTGGGTCTCTACCCCTGTCGCATTGCCCCAGACACCCTCGCTTTTTCTCTCTACCAGAAGGAAGTAGTGTACGAACGCCACCGCCACCGTTATGAATTTAATAACTCATACCGCAACCAATTCACCGACACTGGCTTTGTCGTCAGTGGCACCTCCCCCGACGGCCGCCTAGTGGAAATCATTGAATATCCCCACCATCCCTTTTTCATTGCCTGTCAATTTCATCCCGAATTTCATTCCCGTCCCAACCAAGCCCATCCCCTCTTTGGCGGCTTCATCAACGCCATCTTAAAACATCGCAATGCCCCTGCTAAGATAGCGATTAACTGCCACACCGTTACCGAAGACCATGAGCCAAGTTAAAGAAATCCAGGGTAAGGCCCTGCCCCTAGTGGGGGACGACATCGACACTGACCGCATCATTCCTGCCCGCTTTTTGCGGTGCGTCACCTTTGACGGACTTGGGGAACACGTCTTTGCTGACGATCGCCAACAACAGGGGGGAAATCATCCCTTTGACCTACCGCAATACCAACAGGCAACTATTTTGGTGGTCAACCGTAACTTCGGCTGTGGCTCTAGTCGGGAGCACGCCCCCCAAGCCATTATCAAATGGGGCATCAAAGCCATCATCGGGGAAAGTTTTGCCGAAATCTTTTTAGGAAATTGTTTGGCCAATGGGGTGCCCTGTGTCACCGCCTCCCATCAACAGGTTACTGATTTACAGCAAGCCATCACAGCGGATCCTAATTTGCCAGTGAGTTTAGATTTAACCACCGCTTCCGTGACCTACGGCAAGCAAAATTTTGCCATTGTGCTTTCCGACGGAGCCCAGCAAATGCTGCTGGATGGCCAATGGGACACCTGTGGGCAACTGGTGCAAAACCGCAATCAAATTGTCGCCACGGCCCGAAAACTCCCCTATCTGCACTGGACCGCCGGTGCCGCTTAGAACGGGTTAAAAACTTCCCCTAGCCCAACTTGGCCGATAAAAAAGTAAAAGAATCTAGAGGACTATCGGTAATTTGCTGACCGCCCTTGGGGGGCAAAATACAATGTTGTCACCTCCCCCTCCGGGAGCCATTGCTATTCCGCTATGGGCATCAGTAGGTTAACTTTTTTGGGCACTATGTCGATAGGGCTGGTTTATGCCTAGCCCCAGTTTTGTTTTCCACTCCCACCACACGTCAGGAAACAATGGAAACCGAGCAACTTCTTTGGCAATATGGTCAAGGCACCAGGGACTTTAGTTGCATTACCCTACACCACGCCGACCTAATCCAGTCCGATTTACCCGATATCATCCTCAATCGGGCCCTGCTGGAGTATGGCAATTTCAGTGGCAGTAACTTTTCCCGAGCCCAACTGTGCCGCACTGACCTCAGCCATGCCCGCCTGATGGGGGTGCGGTTCTGTCGAGCAGACTTAACGGGCATAGATTTGAGCCACTCAGACCTAACTTGGGTGGACTTCACCGACTGCAACCTCAGGGGAGCCAATTTAGCCTATGCCAAACTCAAACAAGCTAAACTGATTCGCACTAATCTGGAGGGGGCTAACCTAGTGGAAACTAATTTACAGGGGGCGGTCCTTGAAGGGGTGAACTTCGCCAGGGCGGATTTGAGTGGAGCGGATCTTAGCCGTATCGATTTAGCGCAAGCAAATTTTAGCCGGGCTGATCTAGACGGAGGAGACTTTCGCAAAGCCAACTTCGACCACGCCAGCTTCTATAAGGCGGATCTAAGTCAGTCACAATTGCGTCACGGTAAAGTGGAGGAAGCTTTTTTACAGAGAGCCGACCTTAGTCAAGCTAACTTGAAGGGAGCAAATTTGGCGAGGGCATTGATGAAGGAAGTTAACCTCAGTTTGATTAACCTATCGGAAATCAGTCTCAAAGCTAACCTGGCCGGTAATCAGATTAACTTTGCGGGGTGTGCTCTGCGGAGCGCTGTTTTTCAGGGGACTAATTTCCAAAATGCTAATTTTGACTATGCTTCCCTGCGCAAGACTCTATTAGCAGGGGCAATACTGCGGGGAGCCAATCTAGTCGATGCCTGTTTGCAGGGGGCCGATTTGCGTAATGTCAGTTTTCAAAATAGTCACATCAGCAGTATAAACTTAGCGAAAACAATTATGCCGGATGGGAGCGTGCATCCCTAATGAGAGTGTTTTCGGTTTTTGTGGTAATCGGGGGGGTGATGGTATTGGCTGGTGGAGCCCTGATGGCGATCGGCAATCCTGGTAAGCCGGACTATGAAGATTATGCCGTAGAGACCCTCAGCACCTATCTGAAAACCGAGATTTGTCCTAAAGCACCGGCGGATTTCGGCGGCTTCGTGCAGAGTTATTGCAAAACCTTGGTGGATGCGGGGCAACCGCAAATTAAGCAAGTCATCGCCCAAACCACTAATCAGCAAAACTTTTTGTTGTTTAGCATTTATGAAACCACCCTAGCTCTGCCGGATCCTTTCCCTACCTACGAGTTTCAAACCATTGGGGTAATGAAACAGTTTTATACCTACCAAGCCATGGAAATGTAAACAGGTGACCGATGGATGGCGCCAAAAGAGAGCCCAGGCGGAACAGCATTGTTAACCAGGTAGTTAAGTTTGATTAATTAATTTTGTCCGACTATTGCCGTTGTGTAATTGTTATTTTAATCTTTCCCTTTGTTGGTTGTTGATAATGACAGAGTTAATTAAATCTCTACCAAGTTGGCTCAAGATTACGCTCGTTTTCCCCATCCTCTTTTTGAATGGGGTTTTGTTAACTCTGATCATTGATCGTTTCCGTGACCTCTTTGACTACATCATTATTGCGACCTTAGTGACTTTCTTGCTCAAGTTAACCATTGGTTTTTTAGTTAGCAAGGGTATTGGTAAACGGTTGGCAATTTTTGCGGTCATTACCATCAGTTTTGCACTGATCGCCCTGGGGGGAATTACGATAGTCCCTTTAATGGCCAGTCAATTGAGTAATCTTTCCCAGGATATTCCCCATTGGCTCAGTGCCAGTAAAGACCATTTAGATAATTTGCGCAACTCTACTTTCGCCCTAACCCTGGATGGCATGGGGATCAATATTGATGACCTATTGCAAAAGACCTACATTGCCTTGAGTAAAGAATTGGACCGCATTGGGCAAATTAGTCTGAAAGTATTGACCGAAACCATTGGGGGCGTGGTGGATACCCTAGTGATCTTGGTGTTAACTATTTTTTTATTAGTGGGGGGGGATGGTTTTTGGCAAGGAATTCTGAGTTGGTTACCCTCTCCCTGGGAGAAAAAAATTCCCCAATATGCCAGTGAAATTTTCCGGGATTATTTTATTAGTCGTTTAATTCTGGCGTCGGGGTCTAGCCTAGCTCGCTTGGTGGTTTTTGCCGCTTTAGGCATTCCCTACAGTATTCTTTTCGCCTTTAGTTTGGGTTTGGCCAGTTTGATTCCCTTTGCTGGGGCGGTGGTAACCTTTATTGGCACTGTGGTTTTAGTTTTAAATGGTTGGGTAGTGGCAGTGAAATTTTTCGTCAGTGCCATTGTTATTGATCAAATCACCGACAACGGTGTGGCACCCAAATTAATGGGGGATAAAATTGGCTTAAATCCGGTCTGGATCTTGATTTCAATCTTTGTCGGGGCAGAAATAGCCGGTTTGCTGGGGGTACTGCTGGCAGTCCCGATCGCCAGTGTGATCAAGAAAGTGGTTGATGATGTGCGGGCTGGAAAAACTGATCTCAGTGAACCTGAGCCCCAGGATCCGCCGGAGATACTGCCGGAATCCCTTGCTTAGGGTGGGAACGTATGTGGGATGACAAAAAAATTAAGACAATCTAGCTCAAACCAGATGTAAGAGCAAGCAAAAACCTGAAAAGCTGAGAAGAAGCACCACCACGCCGTTTTACCTCAGTTTATGACCTGGTGTAACCAGGGGGGAGTCATCAATTCCCGTTTTCGTTTCCGGGTACGAGCCCGGTCTACTGCCACGCAGAATGCACAGAGACACCCTTATTTTTCAAGCATAGATCAAAAAACGTTGTTGGCAGTCACCAACGCGGTAGTTACTTCCCTGCCATTATAACCCGATCCTTTGGCGATCGGGCAATGGGACTAGACTCCCAACCGGGACGTTAATTGGGCTAGCAGTCCCGTTGGGTAAGGCACTAAGCGGAATCAACCTGGGCCGTATTCAGATTATCCTTGGCGATGGTTGAATTTCCAGAGGGCACTGGAAACCCAGTTGGTGAGAATGTGGGCCACAATGGGCACCAGTAAATTACCGCTGGCGATCGCCCCGTAGCCCAGCACCAAACCCACCACTGTCGCCCAAACCACATAGGGCCACTGCTCAGCACTGCTCAGGTGCAGTACGCCAAAAACTAAACTGGAAACCACCACGGCCAACCCCCCAGCCCCCAGGGCCGATAACATCACTCCCCGAAATAGTAATTCTTCGCTTAGGCCGGGCAACAGTCCCAACCAGAGTAGGTCAGCCCACACCAAGGGTTTAATGACAAAGGCGAGATAGACATCGGCACTGGCTCGATAGGCAGGCCAAAGTCGGTAAATTAATCCACTGGCCAGGATAATGGCCACCGCTAAACCTACTCCTATTAAGGCATCCGGAGCATTTAAACTTATCCTTAACAGGGTTACATCCCCCCACCATTGCCAAAGCTTAGCAATGATCAGCAGTAACACCGCTGTGAATCCCATCACCCCCAAAATTTGGGTACGGTTCAGGGGTTCCATTTCGGAAGGACTATTAGATGGAGACACAGATACTCAGGGTAGGCGGTGAAGAAGGGGAAAATCCGGTTGGAAACAATCAAGGTTAATGCCTGCACGGTCTGCACACAGCACACCGATCGCCTCTAAATAAGAGTTTACCCTAACCACAGAAATGCCTAGGTCTTCGGCATAGACTTCTAGTTGGGTGGAGTTATTTTCCACCGCAATGATGCGGGTAGAAGTTTGGCTAAAACTCATCAGGGCCGAACCACCGCAGGCACTGGCGGGCACAACCACCGCATTCACGTCCCGACTCCAGAGGGTTTGGCCATCGGTGCCGGGAAATCTCTGGTAGTGGGGAGCCCGACTCAGCCCCATCAACACACAGGGTAAAAAGGTGTAGCCCAATTCCTCTGCCGCCGACCGGGGAGAAATCTCTGGATCCAGGGGTAGGGGACTCAACGCTGGAGCATGGGCACAGGGCACCTGAAACTGCCGCACCACCAAATGGGAAATGACTGCTTCGGCCCCCGCCAAGGGATCCACTCCCCGGCCATGGCGATAATCAGCTAGCACTTGACTGCCCACGTCGTCGGGAAAGCGAGCAATAACGGCGATCGCCTGGGCCTTGGTCTGGGTCAATAACTTATCCGCCGCCCGCAATAAGCTTTCTGGATTGGCAATGGTCCCCCAACTCGTCCCCGAGGCCGATAGTCGCAACTCTACCCCCAGGGGTTCATCCGTAACAACATAATCCGTCAGAGTTAAACCGAGGGTGGCCCTGGCTCCGTCCGCCACCTGCAAATGTCGCCAGCGCAAATCTTCCTCAATGCCCTGGTCCAAAATCAGCCCAATGGCATTTTGATGCCCTGGTGCGAGACCCCAATCCCCCTGGGCAAAGCGGTCTAGGGCATAACCTTCCACATAAAGAGCATTAGGTATGGGGTAATAAAGTTGAGCCCCGTTCAATACATTGGGATGGGTAATTAGGCGATCACACACTAGAGCCATGGCCCTGGCGATCGGCAAAGCATCCCCAGCGTAACCACCAATGGCCGCCCCCACCCCAGTGGGAATGATTAAAGTGACGTTATAACTCAAAGTAACCGTAAAAGACTGGAACTGGTGAAATTTAAACTTCTAGACTTCCTGCACCGCTGTTACTGTGACCACCGCCTCCACCTGGGCTTTTTGTTGCTCTTTGTCCACCGCTGTCACCGCCCACCGCAGGGGATCACCCCGTTTGGCCAACTCCGCTTCAATTTCCCGTTGCAGTTCTAGGGGATTTTCCTGGAGGTCAATTTCCGCAGTGATGAAATGAGTAGTCATGGTTGATTGGGCTGATGTATGGGACTAGGCAAAGGGAAACCTGATTGGATCTTAGCAAAACCCCAGGAATTTCTCGCTATAATTCCAAATTGACCACAAAGCTAACTTGGGCAAAACAAAAGCTTGAAAAAGGTTGTAGTTGGCATTACCTCCCTTCTAATCTGGAGTTTATTAGTGGGGACAGTGTTATGGGGAGAAAGTATTTGGTTTTCCCATCCTCCCCTGACTCCTGGCGATCGAGCTTCCCTTAACCAATATTTGGCCGATCGCCTTAACCAAGGGGAGGGTAAGGAATTAGGCAGTGCTGCCCTAGCCCTGATCCAGAATAGAAAAGTAGAGACCGTACATACGGTGGGTGTGGAGAATGTTGATTCCCGTTCCCCCGTTAATCCCCAAAATACCCTCTACCAAATGGCTTCCGTAAGTAAACTGGTCACCGCCTGGGGAGTCATGAAATTGGTGGAAATGGGACAGATTAATTTGGACGACCCAGTGTTGCCCTACCTTCAGCGTTGGCAGTTTCCCGCTGATAGCCCTTACCGAGCAGAGGTAACCATTGCCCAACTGTTGAGCCATACCGGTGGACAGAACGATCATTTTGGCTATGGGGGATTTTTACCGGGGCAACCATTGCAAACCTTGGAACAGTCCTTGACCGTAACAAACGATGTGGCCTTTGGGGAACCAAGGGGAGTGGAAGCCGTTTATCCACCAGGAAAAGAGTTTAGCTATTCCGGTGGCGGTTACACCGTTCTGCAATTATTGGTGGAAGAGGTAACGGGAAAGTCCTTTGCTGAATTTATGCAGACACAAGTCCTTAACCCGTTGGGTATGACCGGGGCCAATTTTGATTGGCAAACCATTGTTGCCCAGGGACAGGCGGACAATTTAGCCACTAGTTTTACTGAAGATTTACAACCCAGTCCTCCCCGCCATTTCACTGCTACGGGGGCGGCTTCTCTTTATGCCAGTTTGGCTGACATGGTTAAATTTGCCCAAGCCCTTCTGCAAGGGAATCCTGTCCTAAGCACCGAGACTCTCAACGCCATGGCGGAACCACAGCCAGGCACCAAGGGAACTTGGGGTTTGGGCATGATGCTATACCAAACCACGGACAATGGGGGCCATGTTGTGGGCCATGACGGAGGGAATGTACCTGCCCTGAACCACACTTTGCGGGTTAATCCAGCAACGGGTAATGGCATTGTGCTGCTGCTATCGGGGAACCGTAACCTAGCTAGTGACCTAGGGGATGATTGGGTTTATTGGGAAACCGGTAAGTTAACGACGGCGGCCAGGCAACGATTTTGGCAGTCTCGGCTCATACCCGGTTTAGTGGCCATCGGGGCTGGGGCGATCGCCATTAGCATTTGGATTTTTATGCTCCCGGGGTTACGGCGACGATTTTCAGGTCATTAAAACTCTGGGTTTAGAACTCAGACTACGGTGAATGCCTTACCATAGTTGGCTATGGGCACAGTCCTCTGCTCACATTTGAGGTAAATGGTCAGCACCTCCTCCGATGGCGATCGCCGCCGCACGATCAACTTACCCCCCAGTAGTTGAAAAAGGTTTTTGGTCACGTCCCAATTTAAACTTAGGCAACCTGTTTCCGGCTGGAACATGAGCAATTCCCCCAGGGCCTTGACGGGATTGGCTTGGTGCACCGACTGGGTATGGAACTGCACCTTTAATTGGTCCCCGGCGGTGGTGATTTTTAAATGAATTTCTCCGCCTCCGTTGAAATTCCGCACAAATTTTTCAATCATGCCCCCCAACACCTGGTCCAACAAACTGGGGTTACTCCACACCTGGGGCAAGGAATGGGGAATTTGCGCTTGTAAATTAACGTTGTAGCGTTGGGCCTGTTTTTGCCAGCGGGGAATCCCGGCTTGAAACACTGCTTCTAGGGACGTGACTGTCAGGGGTACCACCAATTCTGGCAGGGGCGTTGACTCCAATTCCGTGGCTCGGAAAATCAGATCCATGCGGCTGATTTGATCACTACACTCCCGGTCAATGGATTCAATTCGTTTGAGCACTTCTGGGGAAAGATCTTTACGTCGCAACAACAACTTGGTCAGGGTGCGAATACTAGTTAGAGGAGTGCGCACCTCATGGGTTAAAGCTTGGAGCAGTTCCACGTCTGGGGATGGTTCCGCCGCTTCCTGTTCCTGCAGTGGGGAAAGATTATGGAGATTGGGCTGATAGTCCAGCATTAACTGCCCGAAGTAAGTCACCAAACGGAAATCGGGCTGGGGAAAATTAAAGGCCGCTATGGCTTTTTGCAGGAGGGGCAGGTCAGAGCCTAGTCCGTACTTGAGACGAGTCTGGAGACTAAACCAAGCTTGTTGCAAAATCTCCGGGTCAAAACTCCAGTAAAACTGGGCTAAACCCTGCTCATTCTTACCCAACAGCAATAACAAACCAAATTGGGGGGTCATCAGCCAGCAAAATTGTTCTTCCGCCAAGGGATCCTGGGGAAACAGGGGAATTTCCCGCATGGCAGGGGTTGGACTCCATTCAGATTCCTCACCAACTAAACAGGGCCAAGGGGAAAACTCCTCCCAGGAAGTGGTAATGCCTTGGTAAAAATTTCGCACCAGCACCGCATCTTTGAGCACCGGAGCAGGGCCAGCCAAACAAATTCCCGGTAATTCCCCCCCTACATTGGGTAAAGTCTGCCTTAAAAATGGCTCCAAAGCGGCGATCGCCCCAAACCATTGTTGCTGGGCTTTGGGATGGGCCCACTGGGGAGCCCGCCCCCGGTCATATCCTCCCCAACCGGAAGACACAAACAAATCACTCAACTTTAGGCAAACTTCATTCACGGGAACCAGATTTTTAGGTAGGGAAAATCAACAACGGTAATAGCGGGCGATGGAGATCTGAAAGGGGCAAGGAGATAGCAAACTTTTTGCCACTGCAATTTAACAGACTCAGCAGTGTTGGTGTGGCCTCTCCCCCTGATGGTAAGCCGATTTTCCTTTCCCCCTTAGGCGTAAAACCGAACAAGATCCGACGGATGGACGCAAAAGCGCGAAGAAGTGATGACAAATTTGCACCGCTATCCATCCTGACCAGGGGAAAACTCCATTAATTCTCCGATCATTTTTGTAATGCGTTAACACTATGATCATTGGCAGAGATACGATCAGATAGAAATTATGAATTTATGCGGTTTTAAAATCTAATTACCTAATTAAGGTTTTGCATTGGTAGCATCAACCACTCGGACCAATTGTCTTCCTACGGTGAGCATATCCAGCGGAAGAACTTCGTCACCCCGTTATTTTTAAGTAACCGATCTCCACTCTAGTCCCCTACGAAAAACATCGTAATTCCCTCGTTGATGCCAAAACTGGCCATAGCTTCATTGCTTTTGAAGAAGAGACTACTGAGTGTCAACAAAAACATTTTAATGCCAATATTTTTTAACTAACAATTTATGTTGTCCATTGTTGGAAAATTGCTGACTATTCCATCCTTGGCGATCGCCCCCCACAGTGGAACCGGACACAACACAGACAGAAAAAACGCTAATAAATTCAGTATTTATCACTGTAGAATTTTGTTTTATATCAAGTCGAATAAAGATACTTAGTTACCGAAAAAATAAAATCGGCACAAGCTATCAAGTTTTGGCGATCGCCATAATCGTAGCTGTAGACAATTAATTATTTTCAATAAATCGGATTAAAGAATTTATAAATTACAGAGTAAAAAGGTTGAAATCGAGACTAAATTACCTTGATATTGACTATGACTGGAAAATTTTCTATTAATAAATTCCCCTAAAGTCCTGTTTCGTACAGATAAGAATGTAGTTCTGAAGATAAGCTTTTGGTTTGGGCCTGCCCGGCGTCCCGTTTGCGCGCAATCCTTACTCTATAAAGAGATCAGCTTATCGTGCAGAGTAAATTTTCCCAAGCTTTGGGAGACAAGGAGCCATAAGCATTTTAATTCAAATGAATCTAAGAGGTTTTGGCATACAACCTTTATGATTGTTAGTGAATTGAGATGCCATTTTTAATTAATTGCATTGCCAATGACCAATAACCCCCCCATAAAATTAAATCAGTTATTAGGACTCCTCCCCGTCGAAGCTTATAAACGTTTAACTCCCCATCTCAAAAAAGTTGTTTACAAGATCGGCACAGTACTATACGAGCCCAATGAGGTGATGGAATTTGCCTATTTTCCCAATACAGCCATGATTTCCGTTGTTTCAATTATGGAGGATGGCTCCACCACAGAAATTGGTTTAATTGGCAATGAAGGAATGGTGGGATTGCCTATTATTCTAGGGGGAAAACAGACCACAAGTCAGGTCATCGTCCAGGTGCCAGGGGAAGCGTGGAAACTAAGTGCCCATATACTGTTGCAGGAGTTTGAGCAGTCTCCCCAACTGCAAAGAATTTTGTTGCTCTATACCCAAGCGAGACTTACCCAGATTTCCCAGAGTGCCGCCTGCAATCGTCAACATAAAATTGAAGAACGTCTGGCCCGCTGGTTAATGTCCGTCCATGACTGTGTTCAAGTGGACGAAATCCCCCTCACTCAAGAATTTGTCGCCAATATGCTCGGAGTTAGGCGATCGGGGGTAACCATTGCAGCGAACTCTCTGCAACAGTCCGGCATGATTGCTTATCGTCGGGGAAGAATAACTTTGTTAGACTACGATGCCCTTAAAAGAACTAGCTGTGAATGCTACCAATTAGTACAAGATGAATATATTCGTTTACTTGGTTTTCGTCGGGGTTAAGCTAAGGATAAGAGCATGATCGTACAGACAAAAAGCAATATTTTTACTAGGTTGGGTGTGGGGAATAATGAGTAAAAAAGCAAAGGTTCTTTAGAGATAGACACACCATTACCGGGTGAGGAATTCTGGATTAAGTCTGGATAAAATATTTTCAAAAACTGTCTAGAAACTTTGCGGCGACGGCAAGCCTTAAAGCGTCTTGGAGCATCAAACCCAATCATAACGTTGGCTTTTTTAGAGTTTCCCGCCATTCGGTCGTACAACTATTGCCAGTTTAATAATTGGTGTGATGCAATGTCCTCCTATCTTGTAAACGAAACTCTGGCGGTGGTGGAACAAGAAATTGATCAGTTTCTGATAGACTTTCCCCGTGACCACCCCTATGTCATGGCCCTATCGTTGCCCTCTTTTCGTCAACAACTCAAAGCCAAGATTTTGAGCACAATTCCTAATCGTCATAAAGTTAGAACAGACGAAGATTTAGAATTTACCTCTGTCCATGGCTATACCGGCGTAATTGAAGAAAAATTGGTCATTGAGGAAAGAATTCTTCGGGCAATGCCAGACATGATTGATGACTTGAGATATCGTGTTCATCAGGAAAATTCAGGGGAAATTATCGACCAAGATACCCAAACAAATTCACTTTATCTGAATACGGATTGGTGGGTGAGGGTACACACAATTATTCCCTGTGTAACCTATTACTTTGGTCCTTTCACCGATCAAAAAGAAGCTAGCACGGCTTATCCTGGTTATCTCGAAGATTTGAGGGCAGAAAAGGCCATCGGTATTTTTGCTGATATTAAACGGGACTGCCCCCGTAACTTAACCCTGGTTGACTCACCAGCAGATCTGAAACAGGATCAGCAACGATTGTGGAAAATTTATAAAAAAATTTATCGACAAAAGTCAATCCTCGAAAATTCCTACCACAAATTATTAGAGCTGTTACCTGGAAATTACTTAATTGTTGATTGCCATGGAAAAATCCAAGATGCGAACCAAAATGCTTGTCGTTTGCTTAACACCAATAGAGAATCCCTCAGGGGAAAACCTTTTATTTACTATGCACCTCAACAACAAATTTCATTACTCGAAAACCATCTGGAAAATATAGTTAAAGATCAGAGTGAATGGCAGGTGCCCTATTGTTGGTCAATGCAACTCCAATCCCTAAGCAGTATTTCCATCAGTGTGGATATTCAAGCCACCCAAAAAAGAGATGACAACGGTGAAATTAATGGTTTCTATTGGTTATTAAACGATATAACATCCCTTGCGACCATTAATGATCAACTTTATTATGAATCTCACCATGACAGTCTGACTTGTTTACCTAACCGTCGTTCCCTAGCTCTTTTTTTAGAAAACCTACACCAGAATGTCCATGCCGGAGACAACTATGGTGATCAGGTATTTGCACTGCTGATGCTGGACTTGAATAAATTTAAGAGCATTAATGATCGATTCGGGCATTTGTTTGGAGATAAAGTGCTACAACGGGTAGCAGAAATCCTCTTGGAGTGTGTGCGAGAAGGTGACCAGGTTGCTCGACTGAGTGGAGATGAATTTATAATCGTTTTGAAGTCAACCCAGTCAGGCGATGATGCGAAAAAATGTGCAGATCGCATTCATCGACTATTCTCCCGTCCGTTAACGGTGGAGGGGATTCAATTGCTTGTTAGCACTAGTATCGGTGTTGTGATCAGCAATTACGACCAGTTTGATTATGAACGTTTAATCGATTATGCCGATACTGCCATGTATGAAGCCAAACGAAACGGTAATTTGTTTGTGGTTTTTGATGATACCCAACCTTCAGCTAATGGCAAATCCCACCCGTCACCAATAAAAAATTTATCCTTAGAAGAAGGGGAAGGGATTTAATTTTGGGTTTTCGGCAGGCGCATTTAGACTTTTTGTTGGGGCACAGGATTTCTTCGCTAGGCTCACTCGCCTTATCTCCCCATAGCTAAAGCTAGGGGCTTTACCACGATTTTCGGTAACTTGGCATTCTTTGGATGGTGAAATTTTTCCACTAACTATCCATTTCTTCCAACAAATAGCAAAAGGGGAGCGGTTGGAACCCGACCCCCTTGGAGATAGTTATTATTTTTTGCCAGTTTGATGAAAATTAATTTGTCTTCGATAGGTGAAGGGATAAAATTTATCCTTCCACCCAGAGTGAGCTATTCAGACACAGCGGCACTGGAAACAGCTCCCCCAAAGGAGTCGGTTTCTTTAACGAAGCCAGTGTAGGCCTCCATGCCATGTTCGCCGATGTCCAAACCAATCATTTCTTCTTCGCCGGATACCCGGATACCCATGGTTTGTTTGAGAATAATCCATACGGCAAAGCTGAAGATAGAAGTGAAAGCTCCGATGGTGGCAATACCGATAATCTGGATGATTAACTGGTTAATGCCACCGCCGTAGAACAAACCTTTCTCCATGTTAAATAAGCCTACCGCTAGGGTTCCCCAGATACCATTAACTAAGTGAACGGAAAGGGCACCTACCGGGTCATCGATCTTGATTTTGTCGAAGAAAGCAACGGAATAGACAACAATGATGCCAGCAATGCCCCCAATGATTACGGAACTCCAGTAGGATACTCCGGCACAGCCTGCGGTAATGCCTACCAGACCAGCAAGAACACCGTTGATTACCATGGTCAAATCGGGCTTACCGTCTTTGAGCCAGGAAGTAAACGTGGCAGTGATACCACCAGCAGAAGCGGCCAAGTTAGTGGTGACGGCAATGTAAGCACAGGCTTGATCCGCCGCTAACTGGGAACCAGGGTTAAAACCAAACCAGCCAATCCAGAGAATTAAGCAACCGAGCATGGCAAAACCCATGTTATGGCCGGGGATAGCACCGGGGCGGCCATCGACGAATTTACCCAAACGAGGCCCAAGTAAGAATGCCCCAGCTAAGGCGGCCCAACCTCCGACGGAGTGGACCACTGTAGAACCAGCAAAGTCAATGAAACCCATGGTGTAGAGCCAGCCGCCCGCATCCCAAACCCAGTGGCCGGTAATGGGATAGGCAATACCCACTAAGAGAACGCTGAAGATTAAAAATTCGTTGAATTTAATCCGTTCAGCAACAGCACCGGAAACAATGGTGGCGGCGGTGGCAGAGAACGCAACCTGGAAGAGGAAAAACACCGCCACAGGCAAGCCCTCGGGAAAGGGGCTTAATCCATAGTTGGAGTGGTCCCCAGCTAGGAAAAATCCGCCGAAACCAAAGAAGGGATTGCCACTGCTGCCGAACATCAAGGAAAAGCCGATCGCCCAGTAAGCAATGGTTGCCAAGGCAAAAACAATCAGGTTTTTAGTCAGGATGTTAACGGCATTTTTCTGGCGGCAAAGGCCAGTTTCTAGCATACCGAAGCCGGCATTCATGAAAATGACCAGAATGGCTGCTATCAAGATCCAGATGGCATTAAGGGTTCCCTGGAGGGTGGCTACACTCTCGTTGACCACCGTGATGTCGAGTACCTCCACATCTTGGGCGATCGCCGCAGCATTCCAGATCGCCACAATCAGCGCCGTTAAGGGAACACAGGCCAACCAGGGGGAATTTATTTTACGGCGTACAAAGCGAAAAAGAGAGGATTTTTCTGCCCCTATACGCGAGGAATGTGTCCGATTAACAGGACTCCTCTCACCCACATTTAGTTTAGACAATATCGAATTAGACATTTTGTACTTTAATCTACATTGTTCTACGAAAGTCCTCCGCCACTCATTTCTCCCAAATTATTAAGCCAGCTCTGTGATAGTGCCTTGCCATAGATTTGGTCGAAGAATAGAAGAAACTAGACTTTTTCGGACATCAAACCATTAGAGTATTCAATTTTTACATGATTGTTTTCTGTATGATTTACTACTTTTCAAATGGAAAATTCGGTGTAAACCTGCGGACTTTGGCGGCTGACCGGCTTTTTGCCATGGGGGCAATCGTCTTTTTGTACTAATAAGCCTTTGCGGTCTGGATTTGCTTCAGCAAGGTGCGGATTCGATCGCCAATTTCTGTCCAGGCTTTGGTTGCCACTAAATGGGGAGGGAATAGCTGGCCGGATAGACCAACGGCGATCGCCCCGGCGGCCAGGAAAGCCTGGGCATTTTCTAGGGTTACCCCTCCGGTGGGAATGAGGGGAATTGGGCCGAGGGGCCCCTGGAGGGCTTGAATGTAGTCCACTCCCCCCAAGGTTTTAATGGGGAAAACTTTGACGGCGGTGGCGCCCTTCTGCCAGGCTTGGACAATCTCTGTGGGGGAAAAAGCACCGGGAATAATCGGTATGCCATGGGCCACGGCGCTGGTAATTAACTCCGGCTCACTGTGGGGAGTAAAACAAAATTGGGCCCCGCTGGCAATGGCCTGGAGCAAATCCTGTTGGCGGAGCACTGTCCCTGTACCAATGGCACAATGGGGGAATTGATAGCGCAGATGGGCAATGGTGTCCCCTGGCCGGTCACTGTTCCAAGTAATTTCCACTAACCCCATGCCTGCTTCGATGGCCACCTTGGCCAATTGCACACTAAGGTCGAGGGAATCCGTACGAATAACGGCGATCGCCCGATGCTTTTGCAACGTTTCTAACCATGGCGATCGCAGAGCAGCGATGGCGGCCCCTTGGGGGTGGGCAAAATCATCAACGATGGACAAACTACAAACTTCCCATACTTAATACTGTTTTAGATTACCGCTCCACCATGGCCCTTTCTCCCCTTTCCCGTTTCCAAGCTTGTTTACTCCTGGCCCTGGGGGGAAAAGACCAAAGGCAAAGGCAATGTCAACCAAGCCTAGACAGTTTGCCTCCATGGGAAGAACCCTGGGGAAATTTATTGGCCTCCCCCTATCAAACCTCTTTACCGCAAACATTTTGGCAAAATGCTTTATCCCGCCAGCCGACTTTTACCCCGCCCCAGTTGATAAATTGGTTAATTGTTTTAGCCCTCTACCACCACGAAAATCCCCTGGGCTTTAGGCAGGATTTATCCCACTGGTGCCATCTTTGTCAGAATCATTGCCCTGAATGGGTTGGTGGTGCCCAGGCCCAGCCAGCCCTATTACTGTGGCAAAGGCTATTGACCCTCATCCTGTCGGAGAG
>NZ_JADEWJ010000220.1:0-6806 GCF_015207725.1 Synechocystis sp. LEGE 06083 | reverse complement strand
GCGATCGGAGGCGTTATAGGTCCACTGGAAAAAGCGAGTCAAGCTCCGCATAAATCTTAAAACCGCCATGGGCACCTGGGAAATGCGAGCCGTATTGCCCGACATTCTTTCGCACAGTTGAATAATTTCCGTTGCCCCCCAGGCCCGACTGCCCACCACAGGATAGGTTTGGCGGGCTACGCTGTCCAATTCCGCCGCCCGCACCGCAAACTTGGCCACATCCTGGGTATTCATGTAGGCGATCGGGGTGTTTTCGCCGGTTTGCCACACTGACTGATTATCCAAAATGGGGATGGCATACTGACCAATCAACCCCTGCATAAAACCTGCCAGTTGTAGGACGGTGTAGTCCAGGTCTGTTTGGGCTAAAAATTTCTCGGTACAGTGTTTGATGTCCATTAGGGGAACTTTGGGATATTCTGCTGCCCGCAAAATGGAGAAAAAGATAAACTTTTTGATGCCCGCCTTCTGCACAGCCCGGATAAGGTTGAGCTTACCTTCCCAGTCCACTTGGCGAATGGTGAGAGCATCGGTGGCCCTGGCGGTGGAGGCGTCGATCACAGCGTCGATGTTTTCTAGGGCAGGGGGCAAGGTTTCTGGCTTACAAATATTTCCCCCCACAATGGTGGCTCCCCACTCTTTAAGAAAAGTTGCTTTTCTCAGACTACGGACCAGACAAACAACGGTGTGACCTTGGTCGATCGCCTGCCGAACAATTTGCCTGCCGAGGGTTCCTGTGCCGCCTACCACCAAAACTCGCATCTTAATTTTCTTTACAAATTTTAATACTTTGCTAAATCCTATCAGACTCTGACAATTATGGGTATTGGGGCCAGCCCCCAAAAATTTTGTTCTTGTACCCCGGTACAGGCCCCAATGTCAATGCAGTTCAGGTAAAGCAGGACTAACCTCTACATAGGGCAAGGCAACTCCTCCGTCCGATCCGGAGGTAGGGACCAGTGAAAAAGCAAAAATCGTTATGTTCAAGAAGTCTGACGTTCCAGCAAACCACTGGGGCCAGCCTGTTGACAATATTGCAAAAAGGTAGAGAAAGCTTCAGGGCAGTCCACTTCGATAATTTTGCCGCCGATTTCATCAAAACTTTCATTGCGGCATTGACGCCACGTGGGAGTAACCGTAACGGTAATGGTGGGTAAGGCTTCGTTGTCCATGCGCCGGAGCTTAACAACAAAATCCCTATCCTTGGGCCAATCGTTGGGAACACTCACACAAATGCCGCTGCGAGTTAAATCAAAGGATACCCCCACCAATTCCCCTTCCATATCGAACACTTGGCAAAAGGCCAACATCCGCTCTTCCCGACGTCGGTCCTGTACTCCTTGGAGATGGGCGATGGTCAGGGCCTCTTGGGAGATGGGAGGTGGAGAATCTTGAGCCATAGAGATTATTTCCTCAGTCAAATAGGTTTACCTAGTCCATGGGCCTGGTTGACCATAATTGTAGTCATTTACTGGATCGATCGCCTTTTCCACCAGGTCTTTTGGGCAATTTTTTACAGCAGGAAGCAATCCAGCAATCCATAGGTATTTTCCCAGTTAGAGCTTTGGGAGCAGGACTGGGAAGGGGCTAATTTGGGGGCAAAGCACAGAGGCCAGAACTGGTAGGGATAAGTTAAGCAGAGGAAACCATTGTGGCCAATACTCCCCAGAGTCGGCGGGGGCCGTCTTGACTGCTAAAGAAAAATAATTCCGTCAGCAAGGCGAGGAGGCGATCGGGGGTGGGCGCTGGTAGAGGAATATGACCCTCTCCCCCCTGTTTTTCCACATAGGCTTGCCAAGCGGAGGTGAATTTTCGAGCGTACTCACTTAAAAGTACGGTTTGTAACGGATTTTTGCCCTGTTCCTTGGTCTGCTCCACTAAACTGACCGATCGCCGCAACAATTCCTGGTAATGGGCTCCTAAGTAGGCGATCGCCATGGCCAAAAGTCGAATTCCTTCCACATCTAGTTGGCCGGGGGCAACAGCAGGAACGGGGTATTTCTTAGTCAAAGATTGACCTGTTGTCGTAGGTAACGAAATTTTTTCTAGGGTTGTCGTCCAGGTGTCCTGATCCACATCCGTCAAAGCTACCAAGGCCAACAAAAGCTGGTCTAGGTAGCAATTCATTTGTCGCAGTTGTTGACGATTGGGGGCAGTGGCAAAGGACTGGGGGGGAGCGGGGCTAGAGGCGAACTGAGCAAGAACCATAGAATCTCAGGGACCGGGGGAAATGTTAATGAATGCATGACATGCATAGGATAGCGAATTGGGCCAAAGCAATGGTTTCCCCAGGGATAAATATATTTTGCCCCACTGCCCGGGTTAATTCCTGGTTAATTTTGCCGCTAATCCGGGCAAAAAAACATTGTTTTTCGGAAAGTTGAACCCGTAGCTAGCTTGTATTGCCCAAACCTAACTCATCATTGCTCCATGGTGGCAAAAAATCTTTAGGACAAAACTCGCCAGAGGTCAAGGCTTGATTTTTTCAGAGGGAAAAATTCCCCGGCTAAACAATCAAAAAGTTGGAAAAAAAAGTTTTTCAGCTAAGGTTTAATGTTATATTTTATCTCATGTAGACTTTTGAAAAAAACAAGTCCCCGCAATCAAGTATCATTCAACGGAAAAAATAATCCCATGCCAAACGCCTCCACCGCACTAACCGGCAAAGCATTACTCAATAAAGTCAAAGAACTATCCCATCTGCCCCGTCGAGAAACAGCGAAAGCCTGTGGTTACTACTCCACTTCCAAGGAAGGACAAGTACGGGTTAATTTGACCGACTTCTATGACGCAGTTCTAGCGGCCAAAGGGGTTCCCCTCGATCCCTCTGGTACCAAAGATGGTCGGGGTCGTGAACCGACATTCCGCGTTAGTGTACATAAAAATGGGCAAATTGTTATTGGCTCTACCTACACCCAAGAAATGGGTCTGAAGTCCGGTGATGAGTTTGAGATCAAGCTTGGTTACAAGCATATTCACCTGAAGCAAATTACCGATAGCGACGACGAAGAGGAAGTATAAATTTCTCGGCTCTGGTTCCCTAAGCAGGAGGGACTAGGTGCTTTTTCCCTGGGGGGGAGACCTGAAACAAAAAGGTTTCTCCCTTTTTTTATCGATTAGGGATGACAGCGGACGTACTGTCAAGCTAGCCCTTGCAAATTTTGCTTTTTTTCAAAAAAAAATTGACGATCGCCAGGGGGATGGGCCGATGGAAAATTTAATGAAGTTTTGGCAACCATGGCCGGGATTGTTGAAAATTACTGTTTTTCTGGTGGGCTGGCTAGTGCTGTGGTATCCCATTGCCCTGGTGGTGGGGCGTAAATTAGCTTGGCAACCCTGGCAGGCTGTCACCCCGGAGCAAAAGCTACCTTTGGTGTTATCCCTTTACTTGGTTTCTCCCCTACCCATCTGGGCGATGAGCCAATTAGATGGTCAATCCCTCCAGGATTATGGATTATCATTCACCCCGGATCAGTTATTTTCTTTGGCGATCGCCGTGGTGGTGGCAGTGTTGGGTTTGGGTTTAACCTTGGCGGTGCAGGGCAAAATTGGACTACTGCAATGGCACGGGGAAAAACTGTGGGATTTAGTTAAACTTTCTCCCCTATTTCTACTCTTGGCCCTGGCGATCGCCTTGGTGGAAGAGCTAATTTTTCGGGGCATTTTCCAAAATCAATTGCAACAAAATTTACCAGTCTGGGTAGCGGCCATAGTAATCAGCGCCATTTTTGCCGTGCTTCATCTGCTCTGGGAACGACGTTTGACAGCCTATCAATTGCCCGGCCTATGGTTATTGGGCATGGTACTCGTGTGGGCCCGCTTAGTGGATGGTGGTAATCTGGCCCTGGCCTGGGGATTGCACGGGGGCTGGGTCTTTGCCCTGGCGGCCTGCGATGCCACTGGTTTAATCACCTATCCTTCCACCACTGGTAACCTTTGGGCAGGCAAAGCCAATCAACCCCTAGCAGGGCTAGCTGGTATTGGTTGTTTATTGCTCACTGCCTTGGCGATCGGGCTATTTCCCTACTTGTTACCCCTTTGGCCCGGAGTTTGAAGACCCAATTACCCGGAATGGGTTTGGTATGATGGTTGCCCGTTGCCCCTTTGTCTTCTGTTTTCCACCTATGCCATTGCCCTTGTCGCAAAAATTTGCTGCTTTTCTCGCCCGTCGAACCGTCCGCTTTGGTGGGAGCTTGATTTTAATCCTAGGGTTAAACCAGGGCTTGATCAGTTGTGGAACCAGTAAAGCAAATCAATGCCGCCAACTGATTTTAATTACCAAACAGATGGCGGAGGAAGGGGCTAAATACAGGGATACCACCTCGACGGAAGAAGTGCTAAAAATTGCCGATGCGTTCGATGCCACCGCCACTAAGGTCGAACGACTTAACCTGGAAGATCCCGTTCTGGCCAATTACCAAGGGGAGTTAGTGGAGATTTACCAAGGCAATGGGTCAGCCACCCGCAACATGGTCCAAGCATTGGAAAGTAAGGATATTTTGACTGCCCAACTTGCCCAAAAACAGGTGACTACCATCGGTCAACGGGAACAACAGGTAATCACCAACATCAATGTCCATTGCCAACAGCCCTAGGCACCATAGTCTTGCCATTTTTGCCCATGGAGTTAATGGACAGATTCTAACCACTCCACATAGTTTTAACTGGGGTTGAACCTCCGGTAAGAAAGGGTCAGGCACCAACCCCTAAAATGGGAAAATAGGCACAGTGCCCCAAAGTTTCATCTGCAAAATCTTCAACTAGACCATGACCACCACCCCGCCCGTCCTCAGCGGCCCCGCCATTCGTGAGCAATTTTTGCGCTTCTTTGCCGATCGCCAGCATCAAATTTTGCCCAGTGCCTCTCTGGTGCCGGAGGACCCCACCGTATTGTTGACCATTGCGGGGATGTTGCCGTTCAAGCCAATTTTTTTAGGACAAAAGCCAGCTGAATTCCTCCGGGCCACCACTTCCCAAAAATGTATCCGCACCAACGACATTGAAAACGTCGGCCGCACCGCCCGCCACCATACCTTTTTTGAAATGTTGGGCAACTTTAGCTTTGGGGATTACTTCAAATCTCAGGCGATCGCCTGGGCCTGGGAATTATCCACCCAAGTATTTCAACTGCCCCCGGAAAGGTTGGTGGTGAGCGTCTTTGAAGAAGACGATGAAGCCTTTGCCATTTGGCGTGATGAAATTGGTATCCCGGCCCACCGCATCCAACGCATGGGGGCAGATGATAATTTTTGGGTTTCTGGCCCCACAGGGCCTTGCGGGCCTTGTTCGGAAATTTACTACGATTTCCACCCAGAATTAGGAGATGAGAAATTAGATTTGGAAGACGATAGCCGGTTTATTGAGTTTTACAACTTGGTATTCATGCAGTACAACCGGGATATGGGGGAGAATTTGACTCCCCTGGAGAAAAAAAATATTGACACGGGCATGGGCTTAGAAAGAATGGCTCAAATTCTGCAACAAGTGCCCAATAATTACGAAACGGATCTGATTTTCCCCATTATTCAAACAGCGGCAGGGATAGCGGGGATTGATTATGGTCAAGCAGATGAAAAAACGAAAATTTCACTAAAAGTAATCGGGGACCATGTCCGGGCGGTGGTCCACATGATTGCCGACGGTATTAGTGCGTCCAATTTGGGGAGAGGCTATGTGCTCCGAAGATTGATCCGCCGGGTGGTGCGCCATGGTCGTTTACTGGGGATAGAAGGGGAATTTACCACCAAAGTAGCCGCCACCGCCATTGACCTGGCCCAGCCAGTTTACCCCAATGTGTTGGAACGCCAAACCTTGATTAACCAAGAGTTGCAGCGGGAAGAAGCGGCTTTTTTGAAAACCCTAGAACGGGGAGAAAAGTTGTTAGCGGATTTAATGGCCGACGGAGTCAAGGAAATTGCTGGAGTGGATGCGTTTACTTTATACGACACCTTTGGTTTTCCCTTGGAATTAACCCAGGAAATTGCCGAAGAAAAGGGTATTACTGTGGATGTGGAAGGGTTTAAAAAAGCTATGCAGGAACAACAGGAACGTTCCAAAGCGGCCCACGAAACTATAGATTTAACAGTGCAGGAAAGTTTAGATCAATTGGCTAACCGTATCCATCCCACGGAATTTTTGGGCTATACCGATGTACAAAGTTCAGCGGTGGTCAAAGCGGTATTGGTGGCGGGGGCATTGGTAGAAGAAGGGAAAGCGGGGCAAACTGTGCAAATCGTACTGGATCAAACCCCTTTCTATGGAGAATCCGGCGGGCAAATTGGCGATAAGGGTTTTCTCAACGGCGATAATTTGCTCATTCGCATTGAAGATGTGAAACGGGAATCAGGCGTTTTCATCCATTTTGGCCGGGTGGAACGGGGCGTTGTCCAGGTGGGGGACACAGTTACTGCCACCATTGATCGGGCCTGCCGCCGTCGAGCCCAAGCCAATCACACGGCCACCCATTTACTGCAATCAGCCCTGAAAAAAGTGGTGGATGAGGGGATTTCCCAAGCCGGTTCCTTGGTGGATTTCAATCGTTTACGGTTCGACTTTAATTCTCCCCGGGCGGTGACAACGGAGGAGCTACAGCAAATTGAAGATTTGATCAATCAATGGATTGCCGAAGCCCATCAAACTGAGGTGGCAGTAATGCCGATCGCCGATGCCAAGGCCAAAGGGGCGATCGCCATGTTTGGGGAAAAGTACGGCGCTGAAGTGCGGGTCATTGACGTGCCAGGGGTTTCTTTAGAACTGTGTGTCGGTACCCATGTGGCCAATACGGCCGAAATTGGTTTGTTCAAAAT
>NZ_JADEWJ010000219.1:0-6822 GCF_015207725.1 Synechocystis sp. LEGE 06083 | reverse complement strand
GGTGACGGAAGTGCCCGCTTATCAATCCGCTTGCCCCGCCCATATGCCCGAAGAAGTGTGGCAAAGTATCCTTAACCGCAATGTGGATGTGATTACCTTTGCCAGCTCCAAAACCGTCACCCACTTCCGGCAACTGTTGGCCCAAACTAGTCAAGCTGACGGTTACCAAGATTGGCGATGTTTAATTAACCATTGCCAGATTGCTTCCATTGGCCCCCAAACTTCCGAGCGCTGTTTACAGGAATTGGGACAGGTGGACATTGAAGCAACGGAATATACCCTAGAAGGCCTAACCGGGGCCATTATTGATTATGTTCACCAAAATTCTTAACCCTGCCGCTCCCATACCTCTGATGGCGGCCATCACTGCCCTGGGGGGAATGATGTTTGCCCCTGCCGTTCGCAGTCAGGAAACCATTTTCAAGGAAAGTGTCCAAACCCAAACCACTTTCGCCGCCCAGCAATGTGCAGTACGGTTAAAAGGTCCCACCGAAGAAATTGCCATGGACTGCAATCAACTGTCCGTAACGGAGGGGGATGGCACGATCAATTTCCACTACGACAATGCCGACGAGATGGGCTTTTCCTTTGTGTTGGAATACAACGACAAACCTTTGCTGGCTGCTGGGAAGCTGAATAACAATCAATACAATGTCATTGGTACTTTCCTCTGGACCGCGGAAGATGGCATTGTTGACGAAACCTTGTCAGAAGCCGCAGGCACTTGCAGTGTTGTGCAGAGTCAGGTGCTTTGCCAGGCCATCATTGATGGTCAAATGCAGGTGGAAGCGGTGGTGGATCTCTAGTCTCCCCAGGTTGCTGTCAAGAACCTGTGAACTTATCTCCCAGGCTTTCCTTTAATTTTTTTAATCCCCTGTGGTGACTCTGTTGGCTTAGTTGAGGTGTCAATGAAATGTTGGTTGGCGGCGGCGGATTTACTGATCATTGCCGCTGAGGATTTACCAGCTTATAAAAAGGGCGGTTCCATTGTTCGTAATAATTACTTTTGGGCCCTCCAGGCGATCGCCTGCCATAGTGGGCGGGGTAAGGATTGGGAATTCGACGAGGCGGTGTGGGTAGCCCTGGGGAGACTGTTACTATTTTTTCTCAATTCTGGCTATCTGATGACGTCGGAAACCCTACTGGAATTTCCCTATGATGAGATTATTCCCCCTAGCTTGAGGTCAGTGGCCACCTGGCAGGCTCCTGGGGGCAGTGGGGACGTAGAGTAGTTTTGCAGGCGAAATCGGGGCTAACAGAGCAGGTTTTTCGCTTTTTTTCGAATTATTGGTCACAAAAAAGCTGTCGTATAGTATGGTATTAGCCTTTAACATGTCTTCTGACTGCCTAAAAACCGTCAGCGCTATCCCGTGCTAGTTCCCTATAAGCTTTTAAACTGAACCTGTCCTGCCAAGGCTTTTTCCGGTGTTTATCCCCCTCGACTTTTATCGTATTTTAGGCATTCCTCCCCAGAGTGGTGGGGAAACCATTGAGCAGGCCTACCAAGATCGCCTTCTGCAATTACCCCGGCGGGAATTTAGTGACGCCGCAGTTACTATCCGCAATCAACTACTGGCGATCGCCTATGAAACCCTGCGGGATCAGGAAAAACGCCAGGCCTACGACCAAGAGTGGTGGGGGGCCATGGACGAAGCTCTGGGGGAGGCGTTGCCCCTAACTACTCCGGAGTTGGAATGTAGCCCAGAGCAAAAGATTGGAGCATTGTTAATCCTGTTGGATTTGGGGGAATACGAACTGGTGCTCAAGTATGGTGAGCCAGTCCTCCATGACCCAAACCCTCCGGCGGGGGGCATGCCCCAGGACTATTTACTCTCGGTCATTTTGGCCCACTGGGAACTGAGCCGGGAACGGTGGCAACAACAGCAGTATGAATTTGCCGCTACCGCCAGCCTTAAAGCCATAGCTCGGTTGCAACAAGATAATGATTTCCCTGCTTTGGAAGCAGAAATCCGTCAGGAACTATACCGTCTGCGGCCCTACCGTATCCTCGAACTTTTAGCCAAAGAAGGGCAAGGGGAAGAGCAACGTCAGCAGGGTCTAGCTCTGTTACAGGCCATGGTGCAGGACCGGGGCGGCATTGAAGGTAAGGGGGAAGATTATTCTGGGTTGGGAAATGATGACTTTTTAAAATTTATCCACCAACTGCGCTGTCATCTCACGGTGGCCGAGCAAAACGCCCTATTTTTACCTGAAAGTCAACGGCCGTCTTTAGTGGCTAGCTACTTGGCAGTCCATAGTCTGATGGCCGAGGGGGTGAAGGAACAGGAGCCCATGGCCATTGTCGAAGCCAAGTCTTTAGTGACACAGTTGGAAAATTGTCAAGATTTGGCCCTAGAAAAGGCAATTTGTGAATTATTATTGGGTCAAACGGAAATTGTTCTGGCGGCGATCGACCAGGGAGATCCCAAAATAGTAGCTGGCCTCGAATCTAAGTTGGCGGCAGGGGAAGATCCTCTGACTGCTTTTTATACTTTCACTGAGCAGTGGCTAGAGGAAGAGATTGTCCCTTACTTTAGGGATCTTTCTCCAGAGACCCTTTCCCCCAATGCCTATTTCAACAATCCCTCCGTTCAGCAGTATCTAGAACAACTAGAGCCGGATTCCCTCACCACTGACAATTCTTTTGCTTCCCCTGCCCTCCTTAGCACCGCAACGGAATCGGAAACTCCCATGGTACATAGTTCCGCCGCCCTTCCCGATCGCCCTTTGACCCCCACCGTTCCCCCTCGACGGGGACGCAGTCCAAGACGTTCCCGAGACGATGTTTTCCCCAGCGCCGACAATGTTAGTGGTTTGGCCGTCACTACCCTCTCCCCGGCGATCGCCTACGACACTGATTCTTTAGGCACTAATGGCATTGGTGGAGATGGTGCCAGCAATGGTTTCTCTGGCAATCCCCCCCTAGAACCCATCAGCGACCATAAACCTCCCCGGCGGCGAAAAAAACGGGTGACCATTAAACCGGTGCGCTTTGGCATTTTTTTGCTATGCCTTGCAGGTATTGTGGGGGGCGCCACTGCCTTAATTATTAATCGTACTGGCGATCCCCTGGGCAGTTTATTGGAAGATCCCTTAGATGTGTCCCTGGATCAGCCCTCAGAATTGATCCCCGATGAAGCCACCAGCCGGAATTTAATTCTTAGTCAACCCAACTTCAATCAACAGGTGGGTCAGATGGTAGTGCAAAACTGGCTTGATAGTAAAAAGTTAGCCTTTGGCCAGAACTATGATGTCGGGGCGTTGCAAAATGTGTTGGCCCCCAATCTCCTTGCCCAACAACGGGGCCGGGCCCAACGGGATCAATCCCAAAAAATCTATCACCAGTACGAACATAAGTTACAAATTCTCGACTATCAAGTTAGTCCCCAAGACCCCAACCGAGCCACAGTTACCGCCCGGGTAGAAGAAATTAGCCAGCCCTTTACTTTAGCTAACCAAAAGCAGAAAGGAGCCGCCACCAAAGACGACCTGACTGTACGCTACCAACTAGTACGTCACCAAGGGGTATGGAAAATTGCCCAAATCCAAGTGGTAAATAGCCCCCGTTAGTGCTGGCCATTGATGCCCCATCGACGGTGGCATACGGCTTAATCCCCCCATAGGTACGGAAACCTGCACTTCCGAGAACCAAGCCCCTACCGTCACTATAAGAGTGTGAACGCATCGGTCCTGGGCAGTGGCTAGAGCCATGGCTCCTTGGTTCGTCTTTGTGTCTGATATTCTTACTTGTTAACGGGAGTTAATTAAAATTATGGGAAAAGTTGTTGGGATTGACCTCGGTACTACCAATTCCTGCGTGGCCGTAATGGAAGGGGGGAAACCCACTGTTATCGCCAATGCAGAAGGTTTTCGCACTACCCCCTCGGTGGTTGGTTATGCCAAAAATGGCGATCGCCTAGTGGGGCAAATTGCCAAGCGTCAAGCAGTGATGAACCCAGGCAATACATTTTATTCAGTTAAACGTTTCATTGGTCGTAAATTTGATGAAATTACCAATGAAGCCACCGAAGTTGCCTACAGCGTAGTTAAAGACGGTAACGGCAATGTCAAGCTAGACTGCCCCGCCCAGGGAAAACAGTTTGCCCCGGAAGAAATTTCTGCCCAGGTGTTGCGGAAATTGGTGGACGATGCCAGCAAATACCTAGGGGAAACCGTTACCCAGGCCGTCATCACCGTTCCTGCCTATTTCAACGATTCTCAACGGCAAGCCACCAAAGATGCGGGTAAAATTGCCGGTATCGAAGTACTCAGAATTATCAACGAACCCACCGCCGCTTCCCTGGCCTACGGTCTAGACAAAAAAGATAACGAAACGATTCTGGTGTTTGACCTAGGGGGCGGTACCTTTGACGTCTCTATCCTCGAAGTAGGGGAAGGGGTATTTGAAGTATTAGCTACCTCTGGAGATACTCACTTGGGAGGGGACGACTTCGACAAAAAAATTGTGGATTCCCTGGCCGGTGAATTCCAAAAAGCTGAAGGCATCGATCTTCGCAAGGATAAGCAAGCCCTGCAACGATTAACCGAAGCAGCGGAAAAAGCCAAAATTGAACTGTCTGGCGTGAGCCAAACGGAAATTAACCTGCCCTTCATCACTGCTACCCAGGATGGACCAAAGCATTTAGACACCACCCTATCCCGGGCCAAGTTTGAAGAAATTTGTTCCGATCTGATTGACCGCTGTGGTGTACCCGTCGAAAACGCTATTCGGGATGCCAAAATCGATAAATCCGCCCTGGATGAAATTGTGCTGGTGGGTGGTTCTACCCGGATCCCCGCTGTGAAGGAAGTGGTGAAAAAAATCCTCGGTAAAGAGCCCAATCAAGGGGTTAACCCCGATGAAGTGGTAGCCGTTGGTGCTGCTATTCAGGGAGGTGTACTCTCCGGGGAAGTCAAGGATATTCTGCTCCTGGACGTTTCTCCCCTCTCCTTGGGCGTGGAAACCCTAGGGGGCGTCATGACCAAAATCATTCCCCGCAACACCACCATCCCCACCAAGAAATCCGAAACCTTCTCCACCGCTGTGGACGGTCAAAGCAACGTGGAAATCCATGTGCTCCAAGGAGAACGGGAAATGGCCAACGACAATAAGAGTTTGGGGACCTTCCGGCTAGACGGTATTCCCCCTGCTCCCCGGGGTGTGCCCCAAATCGAAGTTACCTTTGACATCGACGCCAACGGTATTCTGAACGTCACTGCCAAAGACCGGGGTACGGGTAAGGAACAATCCATCAGCATCACCGGCGCTTCCACCCTGCCCGATACGGAAGTAGACCGGATGGTGAAGGAAGCTGAGTCCAATGCCGCCACCGACAAGGAACGTCGGGAGAAAATTGACCGCAAAAACCAAGCGGACTCCCTGGTGTACCAAGCGGAAAAACAAATCACTGAGTTGGGTGATAAAGTGCCCGCTGCCGACAAAACCAAGGCTGAAGGTTTGATCAAAGACCTCAAAGAAGCTGTGGCCCAGGAAGATGACGCCAAAATCCAAACGGTGATGCCGGAACTACAACAGGTCCTCTACAGCATTGGTTCCAATATGTACCAACAGGCTGGAGCAGAGGCTGGGGTAGGTGCCCCCGGTGCTGGCCCTGAAGCAGGCACTAGCAGTGGTGGTGGCGATGATGTCATCGATGCGGAATTCTCTGAGCCCGAGAAATAATTCTGGTTTTTCAGCTTTGTTGTTTGAAAACCTGTGTTGAAAACTCCCTAGCCCCCAATTTTGGGGTAATCACATGCCAAGATCCTCCCTTACTGGGGGGATTTTTTGTGATTTCCGTGGGAAAAAACTATGATTTAGGCAGGACTTTTTCTGGAATCAAAACCACTGTGGCCAATTCTGCTCCCGCCCTACGCACTCCCCTTTACGACCTTATTGGTCAACAAACCTCTAAACTAACGGCCTTTGCTGGCTGGGAAATGCCAGTACAGTTTACGGGGTTAAAACAGGAACATCAGGCGGTGCGGGAAAAGGTGGGGATGTTTGACATTTCCCACATGGGTAAATTCGTCCTGACTGGGGCGGACGTTTTGACGGCGTTGCAAAGTTTAGTGCCTTCAGATCTGGCTCGCCTCACCCCCGGTAAAGCCCAATATACAGTGCTGTTAAATGAACAGGGGGGCATTATTGACGACATTATTGTTTATGACCAAGGGAAAAACCAAGAGGGACAGGAGGAGGTCACTCTGATTGTCAATGCCGCCACTACGGAGAAGGATAAGCAATGGTTACTGGGACATTTATCTCAAGTAATTGATTTGCAAGATTTATCTAGGGAACAGGTCTTAATTGCCCTCCAGGGCCCAGAATCAGTCAGCGTTTTGCAACCATTAGTTGGTGGGGATTTAGACGGTTTACCCGCCTTTGGTCATTTGGAAACGGAATTGCTGGGGGCAAAGGCTTTTATTGCCCGGACGGGGTACACCGGGGAAGACGGCTTTGAAATTATGGTTTCCCCTGAAGTGGGACAACAACTCTGGCAAACTTTTCTGCGAAAAGATGTTGCTCCCTGCGGTTTAGGGGCTAGGGACACCCTGCGCTTAGAAGCGGCCATGGGTTTGTACGGCCAGGACATGGATGACCACACCACGCCCCTGGAAGCGGGTTTAGGTTGGTTAGTTCACCTCGATAGCAAAGGTGATTTTATTGGTCGTTCTGTGTTGGAGCAACAAAAAACCAACGGAATTGAAAAACGCCTAGTGGGCTTGGAAATGTTGGGAAAACAAATTGGCCGCCATGACTATCCCCTCATACACAAGGGCGAAAATATTGGCATTGTTACCAGTGGCACCCCTGTCTCT
>NZ_JADEWJ010000218.1:0-6841 GCF_015207725.1 Synechocystis sp. LEGE 06083 | reverse complement strand
GGATGGCCAGGATGCCTGGGAAAAACTCAAGTCAGGCCTGCCCTGTGATTTAATTCTCTGTGACATTGAAATGCCCCGCATGAACGGTCTGGAATTGCTGGAGCGCATTCAAGAAGATGCCAACCTCTCCCGTATTCCGGTGGCCATGATTACCTCCCGGGGAGCACAAAAAATGCAGCGTATGGCAGCGGAAAAAGGTGCCAAAGGTTACTTTGTGAAGCCCTACATTGAGGAAACTTTGTTGGAAGCTAGTCGACGGTTAATGAAGGGAGAAGTTTTACTGGATCTAGCCGCTCTGAGTGCAGATGAATGATGGCAGAATCATCAAATTCATTACTACCGGAGATTAGTATTGCCCTGGTACTGGAACAACTAAGGCGTTTCTGTCGGCAAGATTGTCAGCACCATTGGCATTGCTTACCTTCTGCTCCTTGGGAAATTGTAGATTGGCGCAGTTATCCCTTGGGAAAAGTCAATGAAAAAGGCTATTTAGTTTGGGAAAAGGGAGAAAAAGTCCAATGGTTTGCCCAGACTTTTACCGTTTCTAAAGCTTTAGCAGATTATCCGTTAGATGGTTTGACATTAAGGCTAGCCTTAACTTGGTGGGCTCAGAATGCCCAAATTTTTGTCAATGGTAAGTTGGTCCAAGCGGGGGATTTATTTGATTCAAAAGCCAGAATTTTGTTAACTGATAATAGCCAAATTGGTGAAATTTTCACCGTAGCGTTGCAGTTAACTAGTCCTAGCCATGACATTGGCGGATTAATGCAATCTCAATTAATATTTGAGCGGCAATATCCAGCACTAGATCCGGGGTTTATTGCTGATGAAATTGAAGTGTTAAGTTTGTATTTAACCCAATTTGAACCAGAAAACATAGCTATGGTTAGCCAAGTTCTAGAACAAATTTTGTGGGAACAGGTTACTGATCAAAGTGCGTTTGATCAATCGTTAATGGTGTTGCGTCAAAAATTATTGCCATTAACTGAAAGCTTGAAACAGCAGCAAATGAACTTATTGGGTCATGCCCATTTGGATATGGCTTGGCTTTGGCCCCTGGAGGAAACTTGGGAAGTGGGAGAAAGAACTTTCCGTTCTGTAATTAATTTGCAACGGGAATTTCCCGATTTAGTGTTTGGCCACACTAGTCCAGTTTTATATGAATGGATCGAAGCGAATAGACCGGAGTTATTTAAGCAAATTCAAACGGCAGTTACAAAAGGAAACTGGGAACTATTGGGGGGCATGTGGGTAGAGCCAGAAGTAAATATTATTAGTGGCGAATCTTTAGCTAGACAATTGCTTTACGGCCAGAGGTATTTTCAGAGGAAATTCGGTCAGACCAGTAAAGTTGGTTGGCTTCCTGATAGTTTTGGTTTTTGTGGTCAGTTGCCCCAAATTTTTCGTCAGGGCGGGATAGATTATTTTGTTACGGGTAAACTCCACTGGAACGATACCAATCCCTTTCCCCACGGGGCTTTCCACTGGCGATCGCCGGATGGGACAGAACTTTTTACAGTGATGGCACCGCCCAATCTAGCCGGGGTGATGGACAATCAACCTTTGCCTATGGCCAATTATGCTAATCGTTGGCAACAGCAAACTGAGTTAAAGGAATGTCTCTGGTTACCGGGGGTGGGAGACCATGGTGGTGGCCCCAGTCGGGATATGTGGCTTATGAAAGAGCGGTGGCAAAATTCTGAATTTTTCCCAACTATTAACACAGCTAAGGCTGAAGATTTTTTAGCGAGTATTAAACAAGCGTTGCAACCAGATCAATCTTTTCCTGTGTGGGAGAAGGAATTATATTTAGAATTGCATCGAGGTTGTTTTACCGTCCATGCTGACCAGAAGTTTTATAATCGCCAATGTGAGCATTTACTGTACGAAGCAGAACTTTGGAGTAGTTTTGCTAGCTGGTTAGGCAATTATGAATATCCGCAAATTCAACTAGAATCAGCTTGGAAGAAAGTTTTACTCAATCAATTTCACGATATTTTGCCAGGCACATCTATTCCTGAAGTTTTTGTTACGGCTAATCAAGCTTGGCAAGAAGTTTATCAAACTAGTCATGAAATTATTAATCAATCTCTAGCTAGCCTCAGTAGCCAAGTTAAATATCCTTGTAATCCGACTGATAAAAACATACCTTTATTGATTTTTAATCCTCTTCATTGGCCGCAGAATCAGTTGGTAGAAATTCCAGTTCAGCCAGGTAAAAAATATCAAGTTTATGATTGGCAAAATGAGAGATTAATTGATACCCAATTAACAGCGTCAGACACCTTATTATTTGTAGTTAATTCGCCTCCTTTAACCTGTATCGGTTACTGGTTGCAGTGTGAAGAAATTCCATCAGATAATCAACAATCTCAAGTTTTTAATCAAGAAACTATTCTAGATAATGGTTGCTTAAAAGTTGAAATTAGTCCGGAGAGTGGCGAAATAATCAGCATTGATGATTTGGTTAACCATCGTCAAGTTTTAGCTGGCCATGGTAATCAATTACAATTTTTCCGAGACCAAGGCCAATATTGGGATGCCTGGAATATTGATCCTGACTATGAGCAATACCCTTTACCTTCTGCCCAATTAATTAATCACCAATGGTTGGAACAAGGTCCCCTGCGTTGGCGTTTGCGGGTGACAAGAAAATTTCAACAATCGGTTTTCATCCAGGACTATTGCTTAACCAAAGATTCTCTGTTACTGGAAATAAAAACAGAAGTAGATTGGCAAGAAACCCATGTGATGGTGAAAGCGGCTTTTCCTGTGGCGTTACAAAGTGAATTTTTTACTACGGAAGCTCCCTGTGCTGTGGTCGATCGCCCGATTAATCCCCAAACGGAGATGGAAAAAGCGCAATGGGAAGTGCCCCACCAACATTGGTTTTCTTTAACCGATCAAACGGAAAATTATGGCGTTAGTTTGCTGAACAATTGCAAATATGGTTGTGATGTCAAAGAGAATTTAATGCGTTTAACACTTTTGCGTAGTAGTGTGTGGCCCGATGCCAACGCTGACCGGGGCAAACATCAATTTAGTTATTTCTTTTATCCCCACCCAGGAGATTGGCGATCGGCAAAAACGGTAGCCATGGGCTATGGTATTCATCGTCCCTTGAGACCCTATTTTCCTAAGAATCTGAATGCAACATCAAATCAGTCAGAACCATGGTTAGGCAAGCCTTGGTTGACCATGGGTAGCGAAAATCTTTGTTTAATGGCCCTGAAGCGACAGGAAGATAACCCAGAAAATTGGATAATGCGTTGCTATGAAACTATCGGAAAATCTGCCCAGTTAGATGTCACCACAATTTGTGACCACCGTGTTCAAACCAAAGTAAATCTGTTGGAAGAACCCCAACCAGGAGACAATACGGTTAATCCTTGGCAAATTGTTAGTGTTTCTCTCGCCCATGACTAAGAATTTACCCGTTTCCAAGCCATCGCCTGTCAGCGATCGCCAGACAAGTTTCAGGTTCAAAAAAATTATTTTGCAAAAGCCGTTAGCTTCCTTGAGCTTAATTGCCCTGATCATAATTGTTTTGGCAGTGGTTTTTGGTCCGATCTTTTATCGGGTTCCCATCGACCAAATTGATTTTACTCAAACAGCGGCCGCCCCTAGTTGGCAACATCCCCTGGGAACTAATGATTTGGGACAGGATCAATTGGCTCGCTTACTTATCGGTGGCCGGATTTCTCTGGCGGTGGGGCTGAGTGCCATGGCGGTTTCCCTCACTTTGGGCACCTTAATCGGGGCGATCGCCGGTTATTTTGGCGGTTGGTGGGATGTGATATTAATGCGCATTACAGATCTGTTCTTAGCCTTGCCCCAATTGCCTTTGGTATTACTGGTGGTCTATTTATTTCGGGAGCCGGTGACCAGGGCCACTTCCCCCGAAAAAGGCATTTTTATTTTGGTGGTTTTGCTCATTGGTTTGCTCAATTGGATGAGTGTGGCTCGGTTGGTACGGGGCAATATTTTACGTCTACGGGAAATGGAATTTGTCAAAGCGGCGACCGCCATGGGAGCGGGCTCTAATCATATTATTTGGCATCATCTTCTGCCCAACGTCTTGAATTTAATCATTGTGGCCGCTAGTTTAGCGGTGGGTAATGCCATTATCACCGAATCAACCCTGAGCTTTTTAGGCTTAGGTTTTCCTCCGGATGTGCCCACTTGGGGGCAGATGCTTTACACCGCCAAGGATTATCTGGAAACGGCACCATTGATGGCAATTTTTCCCGGCTTAGCTATTTTTATTACCGTTTTAAGTGTTAATTATTTGGGGGACGGCATTGGCATAAAAAATAGTTAATAATTCAATCCTATTTATTAATCTTATTTAGCTAAAAATAAACTCTATGATCCGCCCAGTTCCCGATGCCAGTAATCAGTTTTATCTGGACCATATTAATTTATTACGTCAAAACTATGAGCGCTTAACTGGCAAAACCTTTGGCCCTAGCGATCTAACCGGGATGGCCCTAGCCCAGGCGATTTACGAAGCTTCTTACGTAGTAGTTTCCCATGGTACAGAGCCCGATCCAATTTTTAACTATGCTAATCTTGCCGCCCAAAAACTATTTGAATTGCCCTGGGCAGAATTTTGCCAATTACCTTCCCGTCAGTCTGCGGAAGTTCCGAACCAAATAGAACGACAAAAATTGTTAGATGCCGTTACTAGTCAGGGTTTTATGGAAAATTACCAAGGCATTCGCATTGCCAAGGGGGGACGTCGCTTTTGGATTAAAAATGTTACCGTTTGGAACCTCCACGATGGTGATGGCATTTACCGTGGTCAAGCGGCAATTTATAGCTCTTGGGAAGATATTGTTGAAAAAATTTAAAATTTAGAATAGCCAGAATAAGTTGCCAAAATACTGACAAGATTTCTCCAAGGTTTTCGGCTTACATTAACCAGTTTTAGACACTTTTAACTATCTGTTAATTATCTGCAACCCAAACTGTCCCTGGTGGCCACCCCTGTCACTGGGTTAACTCCTTCCGCCCGTTCACACATGAGCTTGACTTGGTAGGCATCAATCACCGCATCGCTGAAGTCCGCCCCGGTAATATCAGTGTCGTAAAAACGGGTACGGGTGGCGATCGCCTCGGTGAAAATGGTGTCCCGCAGGTCAGCAAAATCCAGGGTAACCCGATCCACCAGGGAACCACTCAAGTTAGCTCCCCGCAGATTGGCATGGAGAAAAACCGCATCGGTCAAAATGGAAAAAGTGAGATCACTACCCTCAAAATTGCTTTCCCGCAAATCTGCCGCCGCAAATACGGCCTTATTCAAGTCCTGGTGGGAGAAATCTGATCGGGCCAAATCTCCGTAGGTGTAGTTAACCGTATTGGCTTGGGCCAGCACTGACGGAGCCCAGAGCAACACCAAGGCGATCGCCAGGACGAGAATTTGGAGCCATCGCCGCCAGCCAGAAAAAAGCAAAGAAAACATAGGGGCAAATTTTGCAGAATCTTTCCCCAGCCTAGCAAAACAATCCGGTGAGGCAAAGACAATTTGGGGCGTCGAAAGTTAAGTGCAATGGATCGATCTAAACTTTGCAATCATAATCTTAGCCGTAGCCATGTTCATGCAAAAATGCTAGGTTGATATCTTTCGTCTGACCCATTGCTTGGCCTCGGGACAAAAATCGGGCTGCATATTTACCTAGAATATCCCCCTCCAAATTGACCCAGTCCCCCGGTTGCAGTAACTGTAAATTGGTTTCGCTGTAGGTGTGGGGAATCACGGCCACGTTAAACCAATCTTCGCCACAGTCCGCCACCGTTAAACTGATGCCATTGACGGCAATACTGCCCTTGGGCACAAGGTAGGGAGCTAAATATTGTTGCCATTGCCCCTGTAAACTACCTACCGCTCCGAAGCTGAGCAGCCAAGCATTATCGGTTTGTTCATTGCTCAATAATTGCCCTACTCCGTCCACATGGCCAGAGACAAAATGCCCCCCCACTTTTCCCCCGACTCGGAGAGAAGTTTCAATGTTGACCGCTGTACGTCTTTCCTTAGCTCGGCCTAGGGTGGTGCGTTGCAAGGTTTCTGGAGAAACGTCGGCCAAAAATCCCTGGTGGGCGATCGCCTCTACGGTGAGGCAAACCCCATCCACTGCAATGCTATCCCCCAGTTCCATATCCCCCAAAACCCTGTGGGCATCGACGGGGGCAAGGGTAATTTCCAGGCGATCGGCCCGTTGGGCAGAAAGATAACCGAGGGATTGGATAATGCCAGTGAACACAATGGAAATAATGTAGGGGAACAACCACCATTGTCCCAGTTTGGGATGGATATTGTTTTCCTCTCCGACCCCAGGAAATGGTCAATGCGCCTACAATGGTTACTGTTCTTGCCCGTTGAAGAGATAATATGGCTGATAATCCGGAAAAAGACGCGTTCCTCTATCCCAAGAGTAAATATTATGGGGATTTCAAGCCGGAAAAGTTGGTTTTTAATGCAAATTTGCAGGAATTCGCCCAAAAAGTCAGCGTTATCTGCAATCTGGAGACCGCAGGTAAAATTGAAACCATGGAAGCCTATGAAAGAATCAAACGACTTTGGAAAAGTCTAAAGGAAAGCAAGAAAGAGTTGGGTATTGGGGAAAATCCTTTCAAGCCTGACGAGCCGCCCAACAGTTAATTCGTTAGTTTTTGGCCTCTGGGGATTCCCTGCTTAAATAACCCAGCTTCATCTCTGTGTTTAATTTACCGTGTTTAATTTTTTGACCACTTCCCCGGCCTTACCTAAGATTTCCCTCAATATTTGGGTTTTGGTCAGTTTGCTGATCGCCGCTTGGATTGCGGTGCCCGTAGTTTTTGT
>NZ_JADEWJ010000217.1:0-6931 GCF_015207725.1 Synechocystis sp. LEGE 06083 | reverse complement strand
AAGTTCTATAGGGTCGGAGTTGATGAAAATAATGCAGAGAAAAGGGTCAATTCAGGTTTCCCGTTCCAATCTTTCCATCATGTCTTTGGCTTCCTTGAGACCACAACCAGTGAGGGAGCGGCAGATTTTGATCGCCTCAATTTTCTTGCCTTGCCTTAACAGTGCCGTAATTTCTTTCTTCTCACCGTCCGACAGTTGCTGAATAGTGTCTCTTGAATTAGTAAAATCTTTGCTAATTGTGGGTGAACCTCCCTGGAAAAAAATTGTTAATAGAAAAATTATTACTAGCACTACCAATATCAAAACTACAGTCATGTCCATACCTCTTTTTCTGATTTATTAAGTTACTTGCAAAAGATTTTGCCATTGCCCACCCCCTAGGATAAAACTAACTCTGTTTGCACCGTGCCAGCCCTTTCAGCTTGGGCAGTGATGGTCAACTTTTCTCCAGACTGACCCTTAATTAGCCAAGTTAAGTGACAGCGATAATCAATTCCATTGGCTAAGGAAGATTTCGTTTTATTGGAACGTCCTTCCAGATGAGGTAATTCCTGGTGAACTTTGCCGGTGATTAGGGTCATGCTATCCGGCTTTTGTAAGCAAACTTGAATGGGGCGCACCGCTTTTCGTTCCAGCGCTTTTTGACTAGTGTAGGTGGGTAAAAAACCTTGGTTTTCCCATTGCACTGTGATTTGGTAAATATTTTCTCCCTGGGCGGTGATTTCGGTTTTAGCCACTGCTAAGCAGGGGGACATCAGGGCATGGGTGAGGGCAAAGCGAAACTGTTGCTCGCAAAGTTCGGGCAAAAACTGGGCCGGGGCATTTTGCCACATGGTTTTAAAACTCCAACCGCCAATTTCCACCTTACCCAGTTGGGGATGGTCAAAGGGTTGCCAATGGACAAAACCCTCGCCGTTCAAGGCTTGGTCATTCCATCGCATTAGCTTGTAATCATCCTCCGGGGGATGCCAACGGAACCATTCGATTAAATCTTCTTTTTCAATGCCCGCCGCAGTGGGAGCATCCCAAAGTTCCACTGTAAAGCCAAACCAACCGTAGTGATCATAGGCATAATCATCCATCACCCCATAGATGACTTCCTTGGGATGGTAGCGAAAATCGTGGTAGGCGGAAATGCAGTTATAGCCGGTTAATTCTTTGCCTTTTTCCCCCAGAATTTTGTACACATTTAAATCCTCTACGGGTAAATTTTCATCTGCTTGGGAGGCGTAGGGACGCAGAATCACGGCGGAATAGGTGTGGTAGCTAATGAAACCGTTAATATTGCGATGCTGTTGCCAAAATTCCGCCTCTGCCCTAGTTTCCGGCTCAGAAAAAGGAAAATCTCCGGCCCCCTGCTGTTGTCCCTCCGGGGCCCATTGGTGGGGATAGTTGCGGTTAAAGTCCAATCCTTCCTGGCTGGGGGCGAGGTCAAACTCGTAGCCGTCATAGTTGCGAATCAGACCCTCTGGCAACAAAGTGTAATATTCACCGCCAAATTCCTCTGGCGATCGCCCGATCATGACTCTGGGGTCTTGGTCAGAAATTTTCCAGGCCCCACAGGGATCAGGAAGGCGCATTTGTAAAATTAAACCGTCACCGTTGACATCCTCGGGGTATAAACCATCTCGTTCTTCGGGGTAGGGGTAGGGTCGCACACTGGAACGTAACAGGTAGGGGGTAGTTAAATATTTCTCCGCCCCATCCATGGCTAACCGGGGCAGGACGTAAACGGTGTAATTGTCGAGCAAGTGGGTAATTTGGGCATCTTCCCCATACTTGGTCATCAGTTGATGCAGGCAATACAAAGCCACCGCCGACCCCGTTACCTCTCCGGCATGGGTGTTGGCATCGATCCAGTAACCGGGTTTATGACAATAGTCCCCTGTGGCCTGATTAGTGGCGATCGCCACCCAAATGTTTCTACCAGCATAGCTTTGGCCAATGGTTTGCACCGTTAGCAAGGAACCGTAACTAGTTTGAAGTTGTTGCAAAAACTGGTCTATTTCTTTGTAGGTGAAATAGTGGCTGAAATCGAAAGGGGGAACGGTCATGGGGGACGCAACGGATCGCAAAGGGTGAATAACGATGGGGATTGGCCTAAACTCGGATCCCAAAGTCGTACACCATCAATCTATACCCAATACCATGGCGATCGCCAATTACAGAGCCATTAGACCGCATCAGTGGCAAGAATGGGTGGAAACGGCCCAGCACCGAGCCCTCAGCGGTAAATTACCCCAATACATTCCCCAGTTAGGCTTGGTTAATCCAGGCAATTTTGCCCTAGACATTGGTGACCAACACGGCATTATTTACGAAACAGGGGATACCGACCTAACGTTTAGTTTGATGAGTGTGGTTAAACCCTTTATCTGGCTTTATATACTCCATCACCGGGGTTGGCAGTGGGCCCAGCAAAAAGTTGGCGATCGCCCTTCCCATTTACCGTTTAATTCCGTGGAGCAATTGGAGCAGGATGGGGGTTACCCCCGCAATACCATGGTCAACAGTGGCGCCATTTGTTTAGCAGGTCATATCCCTGGGGCAACAACAAATCAACGGTGCAGAAATTTTCTCACCTGGTTAAATCACACCGCCCAATGTCAACTTTGGCTTGATCCAGAACTATTAGCCTCCGTCCATGCCCTACCCAATCCCCGCAATCTGGCGATCGCCCATTTGTTGGCAGAAAAAAGCTATGTAGAAGATGCGGCCCTAGCTCTGGAAACCTATAACCAACTTTGTTGCTTGAGTGGTTGCCTCAAGGATTTATTCAAGCTTGGCCTGGCATTGCAGTGTCCCCAAGCGCCCTTACAACCCCAGACCACCGCCAGGGTCAAGGGCACCATGGCCAAAGCGGGACTGTATGCAATGTCAGAATCATTTTTCCAACGCACCGGCTTCATTTGCAAATCGGGGGTCAGTGGCTTAGTTCTGGCCTGTTTGCCGGCCCAGTCACCGACCATTTTTGCTTGCTATAGCCCCCCTTTGAATGAACAAGGAAACCCGGTGGCTCCCCTGGCCCTATTGGAGTTTTTGGCAGAGTTTAAGCAGTGAAGATTTTTCCAATTCCATGTGCGTAACGACAAAATGTAGCTACAATTGAGAAACCTTAGTGTCCGTTTAGTTATGGACTATGAATGGGATGAAGCAAAACGTCTTTCCAATCTTCGTAAGCACGGCATAGATTTTGCCGATGTTCCAGCCGTGTTTAATAGCGACATTGTCACGGTTGAAGATAATCGTGCTGACTATGGAGAGCAACGTTTTGTCACACTTGGTTTATTGGAGGGGCGAGTTGTTGCTGTTGTCCATGTTGAGTCAAAGCACTGCACCCGTATTATTTCCGCTAGAAAAGCAACGAAATATGAACAAAAAATTTACTTCGAGCAACTCTCAAACTGATTGGCAAAGGTTGGATGCCATGGAAGATGAAGACATTGATTTGTCCGATTGCCCGGAGGTTACCCCAGAAATGTTTGCCAAGGCGATAGTTCGGCGGGGTTTACCTGCGACCAAAACTAAAGCCCAAATCACACTCCGCATCGATAGTGATGTCTTGCAATGGTTTAAATCCCAAGGGAGGGGTTATCAAACTCAAATCAATCAGTTGCTAAGAGCCTATATGGAAGCGCACCAACAATAGACTCAGTTCGTATGGGATTGCAGAATGGAGAGTTGTCTAAAAATAATTTAGTTGGGCAAATGAAAATTGGTGTTGTTGGTTTAGGTTTAATTGGAGCTTCCCTGGCGGGAGATTTGCGTCGTCAGGGCCATTATCTGATAGGAGTATCCCGGCAACAAAGCACCTGTGAAAAAGCAGTAAAAAGGCAATTGGTGGATGAAGCGGGGCAAGATTTATCTCTTCTGCACACAGCGAAAATGATTTTTCTTTGCACTCCGATCCAACTAATTTTGCCCACCCTGGAGAAGCTTATTCACCACCTAGCTCCCACGGCCATTGTCACCGATGTGGCCTCGGTCAAAACGGCGATCGCCGCACCAGCGAGCCAACTTTGGCCAGGGTTTATTGGGGGCCATCCCATGGCGGGCACTGCGGCCCAAGGCATTGATGGGGCGGAAGAAAATTTGTTTTTAAATGCTCCCTATGTGCTTACTCCCACGGAACATACCAACCCTGCTCAATTAGCTTGTTTGCGTTCAGTGTTGGAACCCCTGGGGGTAAAAATTTACCTTTGTACCCCAGAAGACCATGACCAGGCGGTGGCCTGGATTTCCCACCTACCGGTGATGGTCAGTGCTGCTTTGATCCAAGCCTGTGCTGGAGAAAAAAATGCGGATATTCTCACATTAGCCCAAAACCTAGCCAGTTCGGGCTTTCGGGATACCAGCCGGGTGGGGGGAGGCAACCCAGAGTTGGGCACTATGATGGCCACCTATAACCAACCGGCTTTGCTAAAGAGTTTGCAAGACTATCGTCAACAGTTGGACGCGTTGATCACCCTAATTGGTAATCAACAATGGCCTGATCTCCATCGTTTTTTACAACAAACCAACGGCGATCGGGGAAGTTATATTAAGTGAACCAATGGCGATCGCCAGGGGAAATAACCGATGATCCTTCTGAACAATAGAGATTTCCAGAAAACACTTTTAAACATCGAGCATTTTTGTCTCCACTATGGGGATGACAATCGCTATGAATTAATTGACGGAGAACTGATTGACTTGGAACCGACAGGAATCCACGAAGAGATTGCCGCCTTTATCACCCTCAAACTCTGTGCCCAAATTGACACAGCCAATTTCCCCTGGTTTATTCTACAAAGGGGACTTTTACGGCCAAGTAGTACGATTATGACTGCTTTTCGTCCCGATGTGATGGTTGTTGATCGCCTTGCCCTGATTGAGGAAACCCTGTGGCCAGAACAATCCATTCTTACCTTGGGGAGTTCCATTCGACTAATCGCAGAAGTGGTGAGTGGTAATTGGCAAAACGACTATGCCCGTAAAGTCGAGGACTATGCCACTTTGGGTATTCCCGAATATTGGATTGTCGATCATGGCGGGCTGGGAGGAACTCGTTACATTGGTCGCCCCAAGCAACCAACCCTAACAATCTGCCAATTGGTTGACGGTGACTATCAAATGCAACTGTTGCGCGGAGATGATCCTATTATCTCTTCCCAATTTCCTGACCTCAATCTGACGGCAGGACAAGTATTAGCCTATGGACAATAGGGATGGATAGATTGAGAACGGCGATCGCCAGGGGGATAAATTAGGGAAATTGAGCATTAATCCAGAACGAATTTAGGAACAATCGGTGCCCCCGGCATGGCTTTCTGTTAAAAATAAACAAGCACTGCCCTTTCCCGCTCAGAGCGCATGACCCACCAGCCCACCGCATCGGTTCCCTTTCAACGCCCCTGGCACGACTATCTCAAATTCAGCACGGACCATAAAGTCATCGGCATTCAATATTTGCTGATGTCCTTCTGCTTTTTCTTAGTGGCGGGATTATTGGCCATGATTATCCGGGCAGAATTGCTTACCCCCCAATTGGACGTGGTGGACCGTAGCCTCTACAACGGTCTATTCACCCTCCACGGCACCATGATGATTTTCCTCTGGATTTTTCCCGCCAATGTGGGATTAGCCAATTACTTAATTCCCCTAATGATTGGTGCTAAAGACGTAGCTTTTCCCGTGTTAAATGCGATCGCCTTTTGGCTCATGCCTGTGGTGGGAGTATTGCTGATTGGTAGTTTTTTCCTGCCCACTGGCACAGCCCAGGCCGGCTGGTGGTCCTATCCTCCGGTGAGCATCCAAAATCCGTCGGGCAACTTCATTAATGGTGAATTTCTTTGGCTTTTGGCAGTGGCCACTTCCGGCGTTTCTTCCATTATGGGGGGGGTTAACTTTGTCACCACTGTCTGGAAATTGCGGGCACCGGGACTAACCCTGTTGAAAATGCCCGTTTACGTCTGGACAATTTTAAGTGCCCAAATTTTGCAACTCTTTTGTCTGCCAGCGTTGACAGGCGGGGCCATCATGTTGCTATTTGACCTCTCCTTTGGCACCACCTTTTTTGACCCCTTTAACCAGGGCAACCCGATTATTTACCAACACTTATTTTGGTTCTATTCCCACCCGGCCGTGTACGTCATGGCCCTGCCCGCCTTTGGGGTATTTTCGGAAATACTACCGGTTTTTGCCCGTAAACCACTCTTTGGCTATAAAACCGTCGCCATCTCTTCTTTTCTCATTGCTATCCAAGGCACCTTCGTCTGGGTACACCACATGTTTACCAGTGCCACCCCCAACTGGATGCGAATGTTTTTCATGGCTAGCACCATGCTTATTGCGGTGCCCACCGGCATTAAGGTTTTGGCCTGGACAGCCACGGTGTGGCGAGGAAGTTTGCGCCTGAAAACCCCCATGTTGTTTTGCTTAGGAGGAATTTTAATGTTCCTATTTGCTGGCATTACGGGCATTATGTTAGCTTCCGCCCCCTTCGATTTACACGTTAATAACACCTACTTTGTGGTGGGGCATTTCCATTACGTTGTCTTCGGCACCGTGACCATGGCGATTTATGGGGCGATTTACTTCTGGTTCCCGAAAATGACTGGGCGTATGTATAACGAAGCCTGGGGTAAGCTCCATTTTGCTTTGACCTTCATTGGTGCCAACCTAAACTTTTTCCCCATGCATCCCATCGGACTACAGGGGATGTTACGGCGCATTTCTTCCTACGACCCCGAATATACAGCTTGGAATGTGGTAGCTAGTTTAGGAGCGTTCTTGCTGGGCATGTCTACTTTGCCCTTCATTGCCAATATGGTGGCATCTGCTTTTCAGGGTCGTCGGGTGGGCAATAATCCCTGGAATTCTTTAGGTTTGGAGTGGACCACCCCTTCACCGCCACCGGAGGAAAATTTCGAAGTTATTCCCACCATTACAG
>NZ_JADEWJ010000216.1:0-6940 GCF_015207725.1 Synechocystis sp. LEGE 06083 | reverse complement strand
CACCAGCATGCCCTGGAGATGGCCCATCACCCGCCCTGCTTTGCCCCGGATTAGCTCCGGCACGTCTGGGTTTTTCTTTTGGGGCATAATGCTCGACCCGGTGGCACAACTGTCGGTCAAACTGATGAAGCTAAATTCCTGGGAGGCCCAGAGGATCATTTCCTCGCTCAACCGGCTCAGATGCACCATGATCAAACTGGCGGCATTGAGAAATTCGATGGCAAAATCCCGATCGCTCACCCCGTCTAGACTGTTGGCGTAAATGCCTTCAAATCCCAGCAATTCCGCACTGTAATGGCGATCGATGGGAAAGGTGGTACCCGCTAAGGCCCCGGAGCCCAGGGGAGAAATATTAGTTCTAGCTCGAATTTCCCCTAACCGTTGCCAATCCCGTTGGGCCATCTGGAAATAGGCCAGCATATGGTGGGCCAAACTCACTGGTTGGGCCCGCTGGAGGTGGGTGTAGCCAGGAATTAGGGTTTCCACATTGGTTTCCGCCAGTTGCAACAACACCGCTTGAAAATCCCTCAACCGTTGGCGGATGTCATCAATTTGGGCCCGCAGGTAAAGACGAACATCAGTACCCACCTGGTCATTGCGGGAACGGGCGGTGTGGAGTTTTTTGCCTACGTCCCCCACCAATTCCGTTAATCGTCGCTCCACCGCAAAGTGTACGTCTTCCTGGTCTACCCCTGGGTTAAAATTACCGGCTCGGTATTCCTGGCGAATTTGCTCCAAGCCCTGCACCAATTGTTCTGCTTCCCCTGGGCTGATGATGCCCGTTTTGGCCAACATTTTGCCATGGGCGATCGAGCCATTCAGATCATGTTCAATTAACTCAATATCAAAACCAATGCTGGCATTAAAAAGGGTAATGGCAGGATGCAACGTGCCTTCAAAACGATCGCTCCAGGTTTTTTTTGTCATTGGGATGGGGGAATTTCGTGGTGATAATTAGCAGATGGTGGCCCAGCAGTTAGTTGTAGCCGGAGAAAATATTAACCGCCAGTGAAACCCCGGAAGCCCCAACCAAGCACAAAACCAATAATCAAAGCCCAAATTTGCCCAGACTGGACAAAATTGCTCCAGGCATCCTGAAAATCCCCCAGAATGTCAACATCCCTAACATTTTGAGCAAAAAACAAACCGTGGTCCAGCCAGGAAGAGAAAACGGCGGGGGCAGTGGGGGAAAAATGCTCTATTCCTCCATGGAGAGGGAAAATATTCAAGGCTAAATCTAGGCACTGCCACATAAACGCTGACTCCCAAACAGTAAGACTCACTTCGTCGATTTTACCCGCAGAACGACCAATGTCATATCGTCCCGAGCTGGGATTTTATCGGTTTGATGACTATTGTCTGAGCCCACAAATGCTTCCACCGCAGTGAAAATTTCCGTCAGGATACCCTGGGCCGTTTGGGCGCTTTCACAGGCCCGTTGGAACGCAATGCGGAGATTTTTGTCGTCGAACCGATCGCCTTTGGCGTTACCGGCATCGGTCAGACCATCGGTGTAGTACAGCACCACGTCCCCGGGAATGAGTTGAATTTGGGCATCCCGGTAATCGGAATCTGACTCCAAACCGATTAAAGCCCCCTCCGTATCCAGGGGAATTAAACATTGGGGAGTGTCACTGCTGGCCCGCCACAACAGGGGAGGATTATGGGCGGCGTTGCTGTAGGAAAGCACACTCGTTTCCGGGTCGTACTCAGAATAAAACAGGGTGACAAAGCGATGGGAATTTTCCAGGTCGGCATACATGACCCGGTTGAGATGGTTGAGAATCTGGGCCGGACTATGGCGATTTAACACTTCCGCCCGGAGCATGCCCCTGGTCATGGTCATAATTAGTCCCGCTGGCACCCCCTTACCCATGACATCGCCGATGACAATACTCCAGGGCACCCCCAAATGGCTGGTGTTGCGACATAACCAATCCCCCTGGCGCAGTTGGTCATAGTTGGCAGGAATAAAATCGTAGTAGTCTCCCCCCACCCGACTGGCGGTTTTACACTGGGCGGCAATGTCCAAACCATTAATTTGGGGGCAACAACGGGGTAACAATTGATTTTGAATTTCCGAGGCGATTTCCAATTCCCGGTCCTGACTTTCCCTGGACCTGAGTTTTTGGTTCAAGTCACTGTTGGCGATCGCCACAGCGGTTTGGTCAGAAATTAGTTGTAGTAGTTTGCGACGGGTGGGAGTCCAGCTATAGTTACGGTCCTGGCTGAAAATGTACAGACGCCCCACTTCCTCTTGGTGGCTCAAAATGGGGGTGTTATAACAGGAGATCGCCGGTAATTCCTGGCGCAATTTACGGTCAAAATAACTCAGAATAGTGGAGGAATCCGGTGCCGGAGTAATCTGGCGAGCCTTCTGTAAAGCACCTTTAATGGTGCCCTTGAGACCATTTTTGTGGCCATGGATTTGTTCAAAAATCGATATTTCCCCCTCCCGCATCAGCACTAAAACACTGCCATCAGCATCGGTCACCCTGGTGGCCATCAGGGGGGTCAATTCCAGAAATTGATTGAGATTATGTAAACTCCGCAGGGCATAGCCCATGGCCCCCAACAAATCCTGCACCTTGTTTTGTTCCCGGTACAACTTAGCCACCAACTCCTTGAGAATAACCACCGGAGAGGTGGGAGGTTCAACAAAGTTACCGGGGGGAATAACGGTATCAGTGGACGGTAAGCTAGGCACGGAGGGCATGGAGGACATCCCAGAAAGGTTAGTTGGAGCGATGCAGGAAAAAGTTGACAGAATCCATAGATGGACAAACCAGTAAATCAGAGATTGGTGCAGAAAGTACAAAGCCGGGGTCAAAATCGGCTAACTCATCAAGCAGTTTTACCAGTGGTTTGATCAAAGTTATTTTTAACCCACTATCTGCTGGGAAAAAACTATTGTTTTTAACGAAGGCAAACGACAACAATCTGGCCCATTGAACTGCTCAATTTTCCCCTGGAGAAGAAAAATTAGCGGGGCTTTTTAGCAATGGTGGGGGACAGCCATGGGCTGAACACAATGTTCCAGCAAACCAGCCACATCGGCCACAGGATAGATGGTTGTGGCCAATTTCTGGGCCACGTCGGCCACCCGGAGGTCATCCAAAAAGCAAGTATCATCGTGTTTCAACATCAGAGCAGGCAATAGGATACCATCCCCTAAATCTCTGCCTGTCAATTTAGCGATTAAATCCTGTCCCGTCAATAGTCCCGTTACCGTAATTTCCTGGCCCCAATAATCACTGTTCAAGGGGGCTAAATTAACCGTTAAACCCTCTACCTGATTTAATTGTTCCACCAGGGGCTCAAACGCCTGTTCCACAGCATTGCCCACCACCCAGGTCAACGTCTTGGCTGCGGCGATCGCCGGGGGGAGAAATTCCTGGGCCTGTTGTTGAAATTCCCTAATAAATTGACGGATCGAACCGACTCCATTGCCAATTTGGGGATAGTCTTCGTAATGGCTTTCCGGCGGTAAAGGTTGACGGGCAACGAGAAACCACTCATCGGCCAACCAAGCAAAGTTACTACCTAGTTGTTGGGCAAATTCCTTTTGTAAAGCTTGCACCTGGGCAATTACCTCCCTGGCTTGAGCTTGACTGACAGGGCTTAACTCATCTTCCTGGGGACGGAAACGGGTCAGGCCCACCGGCACCACGGCCACGGAAATGACCGCTGGGGTTTCCCCCTGGTGAAACTGGGCCAAATCCCTCAAAGTTCGTTCTAAATGGGCCCCATCATTAATACCGGGACACACCACCACCTGGGCGTGGATCTGTAACCTCCTCGCCTGGAACCAAGCTAACTGGTCGAGAATTTGCCCCGCTCGCTGATTTTTTAACAATCTTTCCCGCACCGATGCTTCCGTGGCGTGGATAGAAACGTAGAGGGGAGAAAGCCTTAACTGCTCTATGCGTTGCCATTCCTTAGCACTCAAATTGGTCAGGGTGAGATAACTGCCGTAGAGAAAACTGAGACGATAGTCGTCATCTTTGTAATACAAACTCTCCCGTTTCCCCGGCGGTTGTTGGTCAATAAAGCAAAAGGGGCAACGGTTATTGCACTGGATCAACCCGTCAAATAGGGCCGTTTCAAATCCCAGTCCTAAATCCTGATCAAATTCCTTTTCCACCGCCAGTTCGTGCAGTTCCCCTCGACGATCCAATACGTCCAATTCCAAATAATCGTCGGCGCACAGAAATTGGTAATCAATCAAATCCCTCGGTGCCTGACCGTTAATGCGGACAATGGCATCCCCAGGCTCAAAGCCCATTTCTTCCCCCAGGGATCCCGATAACACGGTACTAATTTTGGCGGGACGTAGGGAAGCTTCACTCATGGCTTGGGGGACAAAGCAGTGGTTTGACTGACAGAATAGTTATTGAAAATTAGCGAAGACCGCATTAATTCAGTGGATGATTTATCCTGACCCATTCTACCTTGGCCCATGGAGCCCATGGTTTTAGCCCCTGTCCGGTTGGGGAAAAGGCGATCGCTAAAGGAGAGCAAATCGGGGGAAGATTGTTGATAGTGTATTATCAATAATGAATACTTCTCACATTAATATTTTATGCACAATCTGATTAAAGCAGTGGTGAATAGCAATGAAAATACCCTGCTGAGGGAATTTCTCCACCAACTGCGGCAACAGAAGCAAACCTATTGGTTAAGAAACGACATCATCGTCTTTTTTGAACAATTTTGTCAGGAACAAAAGCAAGAAGGAAAATTATCCCCGACGGACCAAAGCACCGCCCAGATTGAAAAAATTCTACAAGTTATTCAAGAAATTATCCTCGAATCCGAAAGTTATTGCATTGTTATTCGCCCCAAAATTGCCCAGGAAGAATTCTATCGCCTCACCAATGCCCTGGAAGTGGAAGCTATTTCTGTCCAAGAAATTCTCGCTATCCGTGACCGCTATGTCAACCGCCATCATCCAGCGGATGGAAAAATTTTTGAAATTGATTTTCGTCCTTTTTATGACTATTCTCCTCTGATTAGAGACAGTAAAAATATTGGTAACGGAGTACAATATTTAAACCGCTTTTTATCCAGTAAATTATTCCAAGATCCCCAGCAGTGGTTATCGGAGTTGTACAAATTCCTGAGCCTGCATAACTACAATGGCACCCAGTTGCTAATTAATGAAAGAATCCAAAACCAGGCTCAATTATCGAATCAAATTAAAGAGGCGATCGCCTTTGTGGAAAGTAGGCCTGGAACGGAACCCTATCCGGAATTTCGCTTTCCTCTTCAATCCCTTGGTTTTGAGCCTGGTTGGGGCAACACTGCCGGCCGGGTCCAGGAAAGCCTAGAGTTGCTCGATGCCCTGCTAGATTCACCGGATCACCAAATCCTAGAAGCCCTACTGTCCCGCATTCCGATGATTTTTCGTCTAGTGCTGGTGTCCTGCCATGGTTGGTTTGGCCAAGAAGGAGTGTTAGGGCGGCCAGATACCGGTGGCCAAGTAGTTTATGTGCTGGACCAAGCTAAAAGCTTAGAGCAACAATTGCTGGAAGATATTACCTTAGCGGGGCTTGATGTGCTAAAAATTGCCCCCCAAGTAATTATCCTCAGCCGCTTAATTCCCCAGAGTGACGGTACCCGCTGTGACGAACGTTTAGAAAAAGTTTATGGCACAGAAAATGTCTTTATTCTCCGGGTTCCCTTCCGTAGCAATGGCCATTCCACTGATTACTGGATTTCCCGCTTTGAAATTTGGCCCTACCTGGAAACCTTTGCCATTGATGCAGAAAAAGAACTGTGGTCGGTTTTAAATGGTCGTCCTGATTTAATTGTTGGTAATTACACCGACGGTAATTTAATTGCTTTTCTCCTGGCCCGTAAACTTAAGGTAACCCAATGTAATGTGGCCCACGCCCTGGAAAAGTCGAAATATTTATTTAGTAATCTCTATTGGCAAGATTTGGAGAGTCAATATCATTTTTCTCTGCAATTTACCGCCGATTTAATTGCCATGAATGCGGCCAATTTCATTGTCAGTAGCACCTATCAAGAAATCACCGGCATGCCCGATAGTGTGGGGCAGTATGAATCCTATAAGCATTTCACTATGCCAGATTTGTACCATGTGGTGGATGGTATTGAGTTATTTAGCCCCAAATTTAATGTGGCCCCCCCCGGGGTAAATGAGTCCTATTTTTTCCCCTACAGTAATTACCAAGACCGCACCATGGGCGATCGCCAACGGTTGGAGGAATTGTTATTTACCCTTGATGATCCGAGTCAGGTCTATGGCAGGTTGGACAATCCAGAAAAACGCCCCCTCTTTTCCATGGCTCGGTTAGACCGAATTAAAAATCTGACCGGATTGGTGGAAATTTTTGCCCAGAGCGATTCATTACAAGCACAATGCAACCTAATTTTAGTGGCGGGGAAATTACGCCTGGAGGAATCGGAAGACCCCGAGGAACGCAGTGAAATCGAAAAAATGTATGCCCTAATTGACCAGTATCAACTCCAGGGCAAAATTCGCTGGTTGGGGGTACGGCTCTCTAAGGGGGATACGGGGGAAGTGTATCGGGTCATTGGCGATCGCCGGGGCATTTTTGTCCAGCCAGCTTTATTTGAGGCCTTTGGTTTGACCATCCTGGAAGCGATGATTTCCGGCCTGCCCACCTTTGCCACCCGCTTTGGCGGCCCCCTGGAAATTATCCAAGACGGGGAAAATGGTTTTCTGATTAACCCCACCCAAACTAAGGAAACGGGCGATCGCCTAGCAAAATTTGTCCAGCAATGTGACCAAGACCCCGATCTTTGGTCGAAGCTTTCCCAGGCGGCCATGGCCAGGGTTTACAGTACCTACACCTGGAAAATTCATACCACTAAACTCCTTTCCCTTTCCCGAATTTATGGCTTTTGGAATTTTGTCTCCCAGGAGGAGCGGGAAGATATGCTCCGTTAC
>NZ_JADEWJ010000215.1:0-6961 GCF_015207725.1 Synechocystis sp. LEGE 06083 | reverse complement strand
CCTCCTGTTCTGTGGCAGTGGTTTCCTCAATTACTTCAATGGTGTTGGTGCTAGGGGCACTTGCCGTTGGGAGTTGCTCCGGAGTGGCACTGGAATTATCGCCGTCATTGCTAGCGGTGGCTTGGGGGTTGGGGGCAGTGGTTTCCACTAGGTAAGATTCCCCCAGTTTTTCGGGGCCAATGAAAATGGGTTCAAAGGCCACTTCTCCCCGGATACTCAGCACTGTGCCTTTACGGGGTAACTGGCGGTCGGTTTTGACCCACACCCTTCCAGTTTTATCTTGGATTTGGTAAGCGCCCCCTTCTAAAAATGGAGCCACATTAACCACAATGCCCTGGACGTTAACCGTGCGCTGATTGGAAATTTCTTCTAGCTTGGCAATGTCCAAATATTCCTGGGCTAAGCCAAAGGGATTGAGGGGGCTACAACTCACCATCCAGCCGCTCAGGAACAGGGGAAAGAACAGTTTTCGGCCTACCCAGGATAACTTGGCAGTCATCGTTGCCCTCACAATCAATAGCTTCTCGACCACCATACTAGCCTATCTGGTTGACCATCCCGGAGCCTGGTTATGCCAACCCTAGGACATGGCCAGCATTCTCTGGATCGGTTTCAGGGCCGCCGCCATGGTGTCTTCCGGTAAAGTAATCTCTGGCGATCGCCGTTTCATAGCCCAGTAGAGTTTTTCCAGGGTATTCAAACGCATATAGGGACACTCGTTGCAGTCGCAATTGCTGTTATTGGGTAAGGGGATAAATTGCTTGGAGGGGGAAAGCTTTTCCATTTGGTGAATAATGCCAGGCTCCGTACCCACAATAAATTCCTTACCCTGGGATTTGTTCGAGTAATTTAGTAAAGCAGTGGTGGAACCAATAAAGTCTGCGTGGCGCAGGATGGCTTCTTCGCATTCAGGGTGAGCAATGATTTCTGCCTGGGGATATTTGGCTTTTAGCTCCAGCAAACGTCGTTCCGAAAAAGTTTCATGGACAATGCAACTGCCTTGCCACAACACCATTTGCCGCCCAGTTTGCTCCATCACATAACGACCCAAATTGCGATCGGGGGCAAAAATTATTTTCTGATCCTCCGGCAGTTGTTGAACAATTTTCACCGCATTGGAACTGGTGCAGATGATGTCACTCAGGGCCTTAATTTCCGCCGTGCAATTGATGTAGCTAATCACCAAATGGTCAGGGTGGCGTTGTTTAAACTCGGTAAATTCCCTCGGAGGGCAACTGTCTGCCAAGGAACAACCCGCTTCTAAATCCGGCAAAAGTACCAACTTATGGGGATTGAGAATTTTGGCCGTTTCCGCCATGAAATGTACCCCGGCAAAAACAATCACATCGGCATCGGTGCTGGCCGCCTGTTGGGATAGCCCCAGGGAGTCCCCCAAATAATCAGCGATGTCTTGGATGGCCGCCTCCTGGTAGTAGTGGGCCAAAATTACCGCATTCAATTCCTTTTTCAGATTCTGAATCGCTCCCACTAAATCACGGGGCAGGGTTTCTTGGGGCGGGGCAACGGCGGTAAACACTATTTTAGGACTCCTGGGATATTTATAGTTAAAACTACCATAAATATTCTAACACAGAAATTAACCTGACATTGGTTAGGGGCTGGGGGAGGGCTCTATGACAACCACTGTCCCAGGGGAAGACGGGAGAGGAGGGTAATGACCCCAAAACCGAGCAAAATTGTGCCACTGATGGGATTAAGCCAGCCAGACCATTGCCGCAGTTGCAACAGCCGCTTCAAACTGCCGGTGAACAGGCCAACCAAAATGAGGGGGGTAACGTAACCGACGGTATAGGCCAACAAAAGACCACTGCCTAGTAACAAATCCTGGCGACTGGCCACCCAAGCAAGCAGGCTGGCTAACACAGGGGTGCTACAGGGGGAAGCGATTAGCCCAAAGGTCAGCCCGGCCAATAGGGCCCGCAAAGCCGGAGGAAAATCCTCTTTAATCCAAGGCGTTGCTCCCAAACTGGGGAACCGCAGAGGCAATAATTCCAACAGGTTTAATCCCATCAAAATGGCTACTATACTCACCAAAATGGGTAATCCCAGCCCGATTTGCCCATAAATTTTTCCCAAGGCCGCCGCCCCTAGCCCCAAACTGGCTAAGGTAATGGCCAACCCCAGGGCAAACCAGAGGGATTGTTTGAATGATTGCAGGCGATCGCCGTCGGTGGTGCCGCCAATGTAGGCAATGGTGAGGGGGAGCAGGGACAGTAAACAGGGGGTCAAACTAGTGACTAGTCCCGCTAGCAGAATGATAAGTAAACTAAGGGGAGTCAGTTGTCCCAGTTGTTCCACCACTAGGCGATCGGCCCATTGTTGGAGGAAATAAAGCTGATTTTGCACAGATTGCCACATTACACGGTTGCCTACAAAAGCCAAAAATAAGTCCGAAATTTACCGGTTGCCATTTCGCCCCTGGTTTATTGACAGAGTTTAACCAGAGAGAAGATTAAGCCCAGGAAAAATTGGCACTTGTCCAACAATGCTAAGCAATTCCCAGCCATCTCGCCAAACACCAACGTCCGAAAGTTAGGTGATTATCTTGGAGTCCGATGAATTGGCATCAATAGGAAATTGAGTTTGATTCTGGTGATATGCCTGTCTCAATAAACAAGGTTGGCTAAATTTGGTTAGTATCACTTATTAATCATCAGGCTTGGGAACAATTTTTTCAAGCTGGTTAATAAGATTGGGGATATAGTTTTGGATTACGTCCCAAATTAATTCTAAATTAATGCCGTCGTAATCGTGGACTAGCTTATTCCTCATACTAATAATTTGATTGTAGGGAATTTGAGGATAAGTTTGCCGAAATTCTGGGGAAATTCGCCTTAATGCCTCCCCTAAGACGGCAATATTTCGCATCACTGCGTCTTGAGTTCTAATATCAGTAAGGAAATTTTCTTCCGTCATATCTGTTGTGAAAGTTACAATGCGGCGAGCAAAAATTAGAGCATCCAAAATTGAGGCAAGATCACGATTCATAAATTACCTGAGCACCATTGATAATTGACTTTTTCTTAATCCAATTTTCACTTCTCTCCAAATTTCGCAGAAAAATAAGATCTACTTTGCGATTAATGATTTGTTCGAGACTCTCTTCCAAAGATTGGTGATAGTTTAGGGTAAGGCGCAAATCTGGTAAAACTGATACTAAGAAGTCAACATCACTGCTGGGCTTAAAATTATCTGTGAGGATAGAACCAAAAACTGCTAAACGTTGAATAGAATAAGACCGACATAATTCGGTAATTTTGTCTAAGGAAACTCCTAAGCGATGTTGTAATCGTTCCTGTTGCTCTTGGCTTGATAAAACTAAATTATTCATCATATACCTCCTGAAAGAGCGGTCTATTTTTTAGGATAGGGTCGGCGATCGCCTTTGCCCAGTCTCCCCAAACCGTTTGCCGGTAACTTATCCTGTTCCCCTGCGTAAAATAGAATATTCACCGTTGATCATGACCTAATATTGCCGGAGAGAGAACCGTCCTATGTTGCAAGCCTACCGTCGCCACGCTGCCGATCGCCAAAAGTTAGGCATTCCCCCCCTGCCCCTCACCGCCGAGCAAACCACGGAACTCTGTGAACTGCTGAAAAATCCCCCCGAAGCGGAAAAAGCAGAGTTGATGATGTTATTGCGGGACCGGGTTCCCCCTGGGGTAGATGAAGCCGCCTACGTTAAAGCTGGATTCCTCACGGCGATCGCCAAAGGCGAAGTAACCTTTCCCTTGATTAGTAGCCAAGGGGCCGTGGACTTATTAGGAACCATGATCGGCGGGTACAACGTTCAATCCCTAATCGAACTGCTCAAATCGAAAGATACTAGTATCGCCAGTGCGGCCGCCACAGCCCTGAGCAAAACCTTACTAGTATTTGATGCGTTCAACGATGTGCTCCATTTGAGTGACAGCAACCCCTACGCCAAACAGGTAATTGATGCTTGGGCTGAAGGAGCTTGGTTCATTAACAAACCAGAAGTGGCCGACAGCATCACCGTGACTGTGTTTAAGGTTCCCGGCGAAACCAATACCGACGATTTGTCTCCCGCTCCCCATGCCACCACCCGCCCGGACATTCCCCTCCATGCCCTGGCCATGCTGGAATCAAAAATGCCCGACGGTCTGCAAACCATTGCCGAACTCAAACAAAAAGGTCATCCAGTGGCCTATGTGGGCGACGTGGTGGGCACCGGCTCCTCCCGTAAATCCGCCATTAACTCCGTGCTCTGGCATATTGGCGACGACATTCCCTTTGTGCCCAACAAACGGGCCGGGGGCTACATTCTGGGGGGAAAAATTGCCCCCATCTTTTTCAACACCGCCGAGGATTCCGGTGCGTTACCCATTGAGTGCGACGTCAGCCAACTTAACACCGGGGATGTGATCACCATTTACCCCAGGGAAGGCAAAATCACCAACGAGGCTGGCGCAACCATCAGCACTTTCCAACTCAAACCAGAAACCATTTTGGATGAAGTGCGGGCTGGTGGTCGTATTCCCCTGCTCATAGGCCGGGCCTTGACAGATAAAACCAGGGAAGCCTTAGGACTTTCTCCGTCCACCCTATTCGTTCGTCCCACCGCCCCCGCTGACACCGGCAAAGGGTTCACCCTCGCCCAAAAAATGGTGGGTAAGGCCTGCGGCGTAGACGGTATTCGTCCCGGCACTTCCTGTGAGCCGATTATGACCACCGTGGGTTCCCAGGACACTACTGGCCCCATGACCAGGGATGAGTTGAAGGAACTAGCTTGCCTTGGTTTTAATGCTGACCTAACCTTACAAACCTTCTGTCACACCGCCGCCTATCCCAAACCCGTTGACATTAAAACCCATAAAGATCTGCCAGACTTTTTCTCCACCCGGGGAGGCGTGGCCCTCAAACCAGGGGATGGCATTATTCACTCCTGGCTCAATCGCATGTTGCTGCCCGATACGGTGGGCACAGGCGGGGACTCCCATACCCGTTTTCCTTTGGGTATTTCCTTCCCCGCTGGCTCTGGCCTGGTGGCCTTTGCGGCGGCCTTGGGAGTGATGCCGTTGGATATGCCGGAATCGGTTTTGGTCAAGTTCACAGGGGAACTGCAACCGGGGGTCACCCTCAGGGACATTGTCAATGCTATTCCCTGGGTGGCTATGCAACAGGGCAAACTCACCGTAGGCAAGGAAAACAAAATCAATGTTTTTAACGGTCGGATCATGGAAATGGAAGGATTACCGGATCTGAAAGTTGAGCAGGCGTTTGAGTTGACCGATGCCACTGCAGAGCGTTCTTGTTCCGGCTCCACCATTAAGCTGAGCGAGGAGACTTTGGCGGAATATCTGCGCTCCAATGTGGTGCTGATGAAAAATATGATCGCCCGGGGTTATCAGGATGCTCGTACCCTATTGCGGCGGATTGCCAAGATGGAGGAATGGTTAGCTAATCCCAGCCTGATGTCCGCCGATGCCGATGCGGAATACGCCGATGTGATTGAGGTTAATCTGGATGAAATTAAGGAACCGATTGTGGCAGCGCCCAACGATCCCGATAACGTCAAATTAATGTCGGAGTGTGCCGGGGATGTGATCCATGAGGTGTTTATTGGTTCCTGCATGACCAATATTGGCCATTACCGCGCGGCGGCAAAAATCCTCGAAGGGGCCGGAACGGTGAAAGGTCGGCTTTGGATTTGTCCCCCCACTCGCATGGACGAACAACAGTTGCGAGATGAAGGCATATACGGCATTTTTGCAGCGGCCGGAGCCAGGACAGAAATGCCCGGTTGTTCCCTGTGTATGGGCAACCAAGCTCGGGTGGAAGATGGGGTAACGGTCTTTTCCACCTCTACCCGTAATTTCAATAACCGCATGGGTAAAGGGGCCCAGGTTTATCTCGGTTCCGCTGAGTTGGCCGCCGTTTGTGCTCTCCTCGGTAAAATTCCCACCGTGGCAGAATACCTGGCGATCGTCTCCGAAAAGGTCGATCCCTTCAAAGCTGATTTGTACCGTTATCTCAACTTTGATGAAATCAATGGCTTTGAAGATTTTGGCCGGGTGATTCCTCTGGAGCAAATGCCCAAAATTGAAGATCTTTTGGGAATGTCAGTGGGAGCTAAGTAATCCATGAGCTAAAGGGTGGGTCTTGATGGCTCACCTTATTAAATTTATTTTGTTGAATTATCCAAAAAAGATACTATGAAATTTGAAATTCTTGTTGTAGATCCAAGTGACAAATTAGACTTTAATTCAGTTGAAAGATTCAAGCTGGCCATTGGATTAAATGAAAAGCTATGTGGATCAGAATTGACCGTAAAAGAGGAACAATACAAAAAAGAGTCTCAAGTAGTTTTAATTGATGAATCAAATCAAAATAAATGGAATATTCAAAAACTAGACACATCTAAATCGCTGGGGGACTTATACTCATCCGCCTATATACTTACATTGGAAGCCGACAAAGAGGTAATTAAAAATCTTAGAAGGCCATTGATTGAGCATTGTAAAAAAATCGGATTTTCGCGAATCAGACTATTGACAGATGAGTATTCTCAACATATTGCCAGGGAAATACGGCAAATTCTATGACGAGGTGGTACAATGAGGGACAAATATTCAGGGGAGTTCATCGAAAAGTAAAATGCCAGCTCTATCAGTTGATCTAAGAGAAAGGATAGTCAAGACCTATGAAGGTGGTGGAACCTCAATTAGAAAAGTAGCAGAGCAGTTTCAAGTAAGCAAAACGACCGTTCAGGATTTGCTTAAATTGAAACGAGAAACGGGACAAGTTTGCCCAAAAGCTCCCAGTGGTGGTAAACCTAGTCAACTTATGGGGAAAGAAGAGCAGGCGATAGCAATGGTGACAGAATATCCCGATTATACCCTTTCAGAATACTGTGAGCTATGGCTAGAAAGAACTGGTATTAAAATTAGCGAATCTACCATGTGTCGATTCTTGCAGA